>DRNA01000437.1 GCA_011322365.1 Aeromonadales bacterium
AGTTACGATAACAAATTTGGTATACATAAACTGGCGCAGAAAAGACCAGACTCCCATCATTACGCGTTTGGCATGTCCGGCATATTGTTTTTTTATGGTGACCACGGCCATACGGTAAGAGCAACCCTCGGGTGGCAAATAAAAATCGACAATTTCAGGAAACTGCTTTTGTAAAATAGGAATAAAAACTTCATTTAACGCCACACCTAATACAGCGGGTTCATCAGGTGGCCTACCGGTATAGGTTGAATGATAAACAGGGTCCTGACGATGGGTAATTTTTTCAATGGTGAACACCGGAAAAGATTCGGTTTCATTGTAATAACCGGTGTGATCACCAAAGGGGCCTTCCACAGCCAGGTCATCGGGGTAGATATAGCCCTCAAGCACAAATTCTGCGCTGGCCGGTACCTGAAGACTTTCATGGGTCATTGATTTGACTACTTCAGTACGTTCTCCCCGTAGCAATCCGGCAAAGGCATATTCAGATAAGGAATCCGGTACGGGTGTGACTGCACCCAAAATAGTGGCTGGATCTGCTCCTAATGCTACGGCAACAGGAAAAGGTTCGCCGGGATGTTGTTTTTGCCATGCCTGCAAATCAAGTGCGCCACCACGATGGGATAACCAGCGCATAATTACTTTATTTTTGCCGATGACCTGCTGACGGTAAATGCCTAAATTTTGCCGGGGTTTATCAGGACCCCGAGTAATAACCAGTCCCCAGGTGATAAGTGGACCGGCATCTTCCGGCCAACAGGTTTGAATGGGAAGCTGGGATAAATCAACCTCGTCTGCTTCAATGACTATCTTCTGGCAGGGGGCTTTTTTTAATTCTTTCGGGCCCATATTGAGCACCTGTTTGAACACCGGCCATTTGCTGATGGCATCTTTAAACCCTTTGGGGGGTTCGGGTTCTTTTAAATAGGCGAGCAATTTCCCTACATCACGTAATGCTGTGACTGATTCCTGTCCCATACCCAGAGCTACGCGATCAGGCGTTCCAAAAAGATTAACCAGAACGGGAATATCGTAGCCTTTGGGATTTTCAAACAGTAGTGCCGGCCCGCCCATTTTTAGGGTGCGGTCGGCAATTTCGGTCATTTCAAGGTAGGGGTCGACCTCAACTGAAATGCGTTTAAGTTCACCTCGGGATTCGAGTAATTTGATAAAATCACGCAAATCTTTATAAGTCTTCATTGCATTGACGCTGGTTTCAGGAACGCTTCATGGAATTGAAAAATTCTTCGTTGGTTTTGGTCATAGCCAACTTGTCGATGAGGAATTCAATTCCTTCAATTTCATCCATAGGATGAATAATTTTACGTAGGATCCACATTTTCTGTAATTCATCTGCGGTGGTGAGCAGATCTTCTTTTCGTGTGCCGGAACGGGTGACATTGATGGCGGGATAAACGCGCTTTTCGGCAATTTTTCTATCCAGATGTAATTCCAGATTACCGGTCCCCTTAAATTCTTCGTAAATGACTTCGTCCATTTTCGAACCGGTATCAACCAGTGCAGTGGCAATAATGGTGATGCTACCACCTTCTTCAATGTTCCGGGCTGCACCAAAAAATCGTTTGGGCTTGTGTAACGCATGGGCGTCAACACCACCGGTTAATACTTTACCCGATGAAGGTATAACCGTGTTATAAGCTCTTGCCAATCGCGTTATAGAATCAAGTAAAATGACCACATCTTTTTTATGTTCCGACAGGCGTTTAGCTTTTTCGATAACCATTTCGGCTACCTGAACGTGACGACTGGCGGGTTCATCGAAGGTCGAGGCAACGACTTCACCACGAACTGTTCGACTCATTTCGGTGACTTCTTCGGGCCGTTCGTCAATAAGTAGGACAATTAATACACAGTCGGGATTATTGAAGGTGATGGACTGTGCGATATTTTGCAGCATCATGGTTTTACCTGCTTTTGGCGGTGAAACAATGAGTCCACGCTGGCCTTTACCAATGGGAGCGGCTAAATCAATAATTCGGGCGGTGATATCTTCAGTACTGCCATTACCACGTTCCATACGCATGCGTTCATTGGGGTGTAATGGTGTGAGGTTTTCAAAAGCAATTTTCCCTCGGGCCTGTTCCGGGGCTTCAAAGTTAATTTCATTGACTCTTAGCAGGGCAAAATAACGTTCCCCTTCTTTGGGTGGTCTTATCTTTCCAGAAACCGTATCACCTGTTCTAAGGTTGAAACGACGAATTTGACTTGGGGAGACATAAATATCATCTGGCCCAGCCAGGTAAGAAGCATCGGCAGAGCGTAAAAAGCCAAAACCATCGGGCAGGATTTCCAGTACCCCATCACCAAAAATATCTTCACCACTTTTGGCGTGAGATTTTAAGATGGCAAAAATGATGTCCTGTTTCCTGGCTCGTGCCAGGTGATCGAGCTTCATTTTTTGAGCAAGTTCGATAAGTTCGTTGATGTGGGTATTTTTTAATTCGGTTAAATTCATGATTAGTTTCTGTGAGTGATGATTGCTGTTGACAGCGAAATGAGTGTGTTGTTATTAGAGATAATTAAGCCTGGGCCTGGTAAATTTGGCTGAACAAATTAACTGAACAATAGTATTAAAAAATGTCATTATTAAGTTAGTATTTTGAATAGCCTGGAATTGGAAAACGAAATGTTTCTGCAGACCTGAGCAAAAGTTAGCACCACAAAGGGATTAAGTCAATAACTTATTGTATTTCGTTTTAGACTATTTAGAAAAAACAGGTGTCATCGTAATTGATAACACCTGTTTTTATGATTTTTTAAAGACTGCTATCCAGAAATGCTGCTAATTGAGATTTGGATAAAGCACCTACTTTGGTCGCCTCAGCCTGGCCGTTTTTAAATAAGATCAACGTCGGGATGCCACGGATGCCAAATTGCGGTGGAGTACCGGAGTTTTCATCAATATTAAGCTTGGCAATTTTTATTTTACCATCATATTCAGAGGCAATTTCTTCCAGTATGGGGGCAATCATTTTACAGGGGCCACACCATTCTGCCCAGAAATCAACTAATACGGGGGTTTCAGATTTCAAAACATCTTCTTCAAATGAAGCATCTGATACGTGGACAATATTGTCACTCATGTTGGAATTAACTCCTATTGTTCCTCGGATAAGCCGAGTATCTTAATTTTCGTCTATCTTGATGAAAACCTGAGCAGAGATCAAGTATTCACTGCAATAAAACATAAATTTAATAAGCTTTCATCGAACTATTCTACCAATTAATGGCCTTATAAATAAGGACTACTTGGCAAAATTCAATTGTCTTAAAGGAAAGATTCTGAATGAGAGCAGCTATTGCCCCCTATGTTACAATCTGTGCGGCACTATTTTAAATAGACTTAAACTGCTCATAATCCTCTCAATATTGAATTTCTTGCGAAAACTGCCCTGGTAGGCTCGTTAGTAGTATAAAAAGTTACAGATTCAATATATAGTGTTGGCAGAAAAGATAACGCATAAAAATATTCAGGGGATGTTACCCCAATCTCAGGTTTGCCTCATGACACAAAAACATTTATCTGACGTGAAATTCAGTTCATTAAAGCTCGAGCCACAACTTCTCAGGGCATTGGATGATCTGGGATTTACCTACTGTACACCTATTCAGGCCCAGGCATTACCTTTGGCTCTGGCGGGGCAAAATGTAGCGGGACAGGCACAAACAGGGACAGGGAAAACGGCTGCATTTCTGTTGGCCATATTAAATGATTTGTTAACCATCGAACCCATTGAAGGTCGGCGGTGTAACGAACCTCGGGCTTTGATACTTGCTCCGACACGAGAGCTAGCAGTGCAGATCTATGAAGATGGACTGGCTCTGGCTAAATATACCTCGATTAAACTGGGTGCGGTATTTGGTGGTACGGGATACGAGGAACAGCGGCAAATGTTGACTGATGGTGTTGATATTCTGATAGGTACTACCGGTCGAATCATCGATTATTTTAAACAGGGTATTTTTACCCTTCATGCTATTGATGATGTGGTTTTAGATGAAGCGGATCGGATGTTTGATCTGGGCTTTATCAAAGATATTCGTTATCTCTTCAGACGCATGCCCCCTGCTGATGACAGGCTTAACATGCTATTTTCAGCCACACTTTCTCATCGAGTAATGGAACTTGCCTACGAGCATATGAATAGCGTAGTTAAGGTTCAGGTCGATGTGGAAATGACCTCCGGGCGAGTTGAAGAACTGTTGTATTATCCTGCCAATGAAGAACGTATTCCGCTGTTACTAGGTTTAATGCAAAAAGATCAGCCGGAGCGTGCTATCGTTTTTGTTAATACGCGACGGGAAGCTGAGCGCGTCTGGGGTTACCTCGCAGGTAATGATTATGAAGCGGGCCTACTCACTGGCGATGTGCCTCAGAAGAAACGTCTGAGACTGCTCGATGATCTGAAATCGGGAAAGTTAAAAGTTCTGGTTGCCACAGATGTTGCCGCCAGGGGATTACATATTGACAATGTCAGCCATGTTTTTAATTACGATTTGCCAGATGATGCCGAAGATTATGTGCATCGGATTGGTCGAACTGCTCGGGCTGGAGCCAAAGGTATTGCCATTAGCTTTGCCAGTGAAGGTACAGCGATGAATCTGCCCGCCATTGAAGCCTATATCGGATATGCCATACCTACTGCTAATATTGAAGAGCGTTTGCTGGTGAATCCAAAAGCGAAAAAGGTGCTGCCACGCCGCCCTCGTCCTCAGCAGGGTAATCGCTCACGGCCCAGAAAATAAAAAAATGTATAAAGTGTCTATTTTTTAATCAAGTAGAACGGGTATATAAATTAAAGTATACTTCGTCTTCTGTAAATTATCCCCACAGTTTTCACAGGAGTAACTGATGGATTTTCTGGATTCTTTTGACAACAATACCTCTCTTAATACCATGCCAGATATTGCTAGCAGGTCTAAAGCACTCACCAGTAGTGTGCTGGACTGGGTGGGAATGAGTGAAATAGAGATGCCGGTGGTGGTAGAAGGCCCTCATCAGAGAGATCTTCCGGTCAGTGCAAAAGTGCAGGCTTTTGTCAATTTAACTGACGCAGATGCCAAGGGAATTCATATGTCACGATTATATCTGGGACTGGAGAATGTTTTTGAAGATCGGCGTTTAAATGGGCTCAGTATAAAAAAAGTGTTAACTACTTTTGCTTCAAGTCATGAAGGCTTAAGTGATAGTGCTTACGTTGAATTTGCTTTTGATTATCTGGTGAAACGACAGGCATTAATTACAGATTTTTCTGGTTGGAAAGGTTATCCGGTTAAAGTGGCAGCCACTTTAAAAAATGACAGAGTGGGTCTGGAACTGAGTGTGAAAATTCCTTATTCATCCACCTGTCCCTGTTCAGCGGCTCTGGCCAGGCAGTTAATTCAGCAGCAGTTTGAAAGTGATTTTGCTGATAAAAAACAGCTTGATATGTCTACCGTGCTTGACTGGATAGGTTCAGAAAAGGGTATTGTTGCAACGCCTCATAGTCAGAGAAGCTATGCCCAGATCAAAATTAATTTAGGATGCTGGAACGAGGAATTACCTGTTCTCGTCATGATTGATCGCGTGGAATCGGTATTAAAGACTGCAGTTCAAACCGCTGTAAAACGTGAAGATGAGCAGGAATTTGCACGCTTGAATGGTAAAAATCTGATGTTTTGTGAAGATGCGGCTCGACGCATAAAAACCGCGTTGGAACAGGTGCCTGAATATGAAGATTTCTGGGTGAGAGTAAACCATCTGGAGAGCTTACATGCGCATGATGCAGTCGCAATTGCTGTTAAGGGTATTGAAAGGGGATATTCTCCATTACCAGAAAGACAGGCCATATAAAACAGTTACAGGTTAAGCCGTGCTATTACAGACATACAAGACCTGTCCCTGTTTAAATAAAATAAAGTAAAACATGTTAATACAAAACATGCCTCTGCATGTAACTCAGGTATTTGTTTTACGATCAAGAAGATCTCTGTCATCCCGACCTTGTGGAGGGATCTTAAAGCATCAAGATCCCTCCACAAGGTCGGGATGACAGCTTAAACGTTAGAAAATGAATTTTTATTTTCAACAAATTTAATAAGTTTCTATCAGTTAATAATACGACTGAGTTAAATGCATAGGCATGATACAAAATGATTAAGAAAAAATGATTCAGATAACGCGGGCAGTAAAGCATACGAAAATGGTAAAGTATGTACTCACTTCGTTTTATATCCTTTTATTCCAATTGGCTAACGTTCAAGTATCTTTTGCATCGGATTTAATCAGTCTGTTTCAACTCAAAGGTGACTTTATCCAGGGGGGCCTTATTCGGGGACATTTACCAACGGAAGGGAAGTTGTTACTTGATGGAAAAAAAGTGTTTATTACTCATTCAGGTGATTTTGCTTTTGGTTTTGGGCGGGATGCAGCAAAACAATCTGAGTTAGTATGGATTACAGCCGATGGCAGCAGAGAAACACAACAGCTGCAGATAAAACAACGTCAGTATCGCATTCAAAAGATCAATGGTCTGCCTGTTGATAAGGTTACGCCTCGAACCCGGGCACAGAAGTTACACATAAAAAAAGATATCGCTCTGACCTCTGAGGCTCGTTCCCACCAGTCCAGTTACCTGGGCTTTGTGCAAAAATTCATCTGGCCGGCCGCAGGCAGGATTAGTGGTGTATATGGTAGTCAGCGTGTCTTGAATGGACAACCGCGCCGCCCGCACTTTGGACTTGATATAGCCGGCCCCACCGGGAGTAGAGTAATAGCTCCGGCTGATGGTCAGGTGGTGGTAGCAGAACCGGATATGTATTTCTCTGGAGGTACGGTTATTATTGATCATGGCGGTGGCGTGTTTTCCAGTTTTCTGCATTTAAGTAAAATTAACGTTAGGCTTTTACAAATGGTAAAACAGGGAGAGGCCATAGCTGAAATGGGCGCGAGCGGACGAGTTACAGGGCCCCACCTGGACTGGCGTATTAACTGGTTTAATATTCGTCTCGATCCCGCTAAACTGGTGTCAGCCAAACCTCCTGCAAAAGTACAGGTCAGGGAAAAACGGCATGATAAAATTCCACCCAGAAAATTAATTCTGCCCGCTGGAGGTAAGCATGATTGATAAAAAGCTACTTGATATACTGGTTTGCCCCGTCACCAAAGCACCGGTTATTCTGAGTAAAGATGAAAAAGAATTGATCTGTTATGCCAGTGGTCTGGCTTACCCGGTACGTGATGGTATTCCGGTAATGCTTGAGTCAGAAGCCAGAACCCTGAGCAATGATGAAAAGCTGGATCGGAACCTTTAGGGTTTTTCTGTCGATAAATATCTCATCAGGGTAAACCGGCACTTCAAAGGTTAACTTTTTTGAGCAGAGTTTCGGCAAGTTCGCTGACGACGGGAATTTTGATGTATTGTTTCTGGTAAGATTTTATCATTAGAAATATCCATAAAATCATGGCTGCAAGATTGAATAACCTGAATATGGAAAAACCTGCACCAATAAAGACTGAATATCCGAAAATCATCTGGAATACATAAAATCCGCCAAAGATAATAATTGATTGAGCAGCTTGAAATCTTATGGTTTTATTGTCTTTTTCAAGAAATAAAATGATAAGCCCGCCAACCCACCAGAAGGCATAACATAAAACACAGGCGATATTTTCGTCGAGATTTAAGCTGCTTTTAGACATGATGAATAAGTATCCTTTGTACTAAGTATTTTTCCATACCTTACTTGGGTATATACCCGTTCTACTTGAAGATGCATGATTTCAGCAAGAGAAGAAGCGTACAGATTCAAGGCATAAAAGTGAAGTGTTAGTCATTCTAACGCAAATTTTTATAACGCGGAAGGTGTGCGCTTATCCTCTTGCCCTACGGGAGCTCAGACGGGAAGCCAGCGCTGCGTTGCAACTTTTGCTAAGGTAATAAACATTAGCTGCAAATTGCGCCTTGCTCTGACATCCCGTCTGAACTCTGAAACAGGCATCTTCAAGTAGAACGGGTATTAACACTTCTGTCAAAATAATCGGGTATAGGATCAAAAAAAGTTAAACAAGTGTTTTAATTCTTGCATCATCAGTGGATTATGATATAACTGGTAAGATGAGTAGTACACCTTTTTGTTCATCCTGGAGAGGAATGTTATGCCTGAATATCGAGCGCCCATAAAAGAAATCAATTTTGTTTTTAATGACCTGTTAACTATTGAAAGTCACTACCAGAATACGCCGGGATGTGCTGAGGTTACGCCAGATCTTATTGAGGCTATTTTAGAAGAGGCAGGAAAATTTGCCGCGACAGTACTGCAACCCATTAATGCTATTGGTGACGAACAGGGTTGTCACTGGGATGACGGTGCGGTGACTACTCCAGATGGTTTCAAAGCTGCCTATGATCAATATAAAGCCGCAGGCTGGACGGGGGTCACCTTTGACAAAGCCTATGGCGGACAGGGATTACCCTATTCATTAGGTACGGCACTATCTGAAATGGTTTCTGCCGCTAATTCCAGTTGGGGTATGTATCCAGGCTTAACTGCAGGTGCTATCCATGCCATCGCAGCTCATGGTAGTGATGAGCAAAAACAGCGTTATTTACCGAAAATGGTTGCAGGAGACTGGACCGGTACCATGTGTCTGACAGAGGCGCACTGTGGTTCAGATTTAGGTATGCTACGAACAAAAGCAACACCGTTGGATGATGGTAGTTATGCTATCACCGGCAGTAAAATATTTATCAGTGCTGGTGAACATGATATGTCCGATAATATTATTCATCTGGTGCTGGCGAGGTTACCCGGTGCGCCTTCAGGCACCAAAGGTATTTCATTATTTATCGTACCTAAATATCGGATCGCTGAATCGGGAGACGTGGCCGCTAACGACAACAAAGAAAATGGCGTCAGTTGTGGTTCAATAGAACATAAAATGGGCATTAATGGCTCGTCAACCTGCGTGATTAATTTTGATAATGCACAGGGTTTTCTTATCGGGCCGGAAAATCGTGGTCTTAATTGTATGTTCACCATGATGAATGTTGCTCGACTGGGTACAGCGATGCAGGGGCTGGCTATTGCAGAAGCCTCATTACAGGGTGCAACAGCCTATGCTAGAGAACGACTTCAGGGTCGTTCACTCAGTGGCGTCAAAGCACCGGATAAAGCTGCCGATCCGATTATTGTACATCCCGATGTTCGCCGCATGTTACTCACCATGAAAGCATTCACAGAAGGTAACCGTGCGCTGGGTTATTTTACAGCAAAAGAAGTTGATATAGCTCATCGTTCTACAGATAAAGGCGAAGCTACCAAAGCAGATAAAGCATTGGGTTTCCTTACTCCGATCTGTAAAGCCTTTTTTACTGAAACCGGATTTGAAGTGACAAATCACGGGGTTCAGGTATTGGGTGGCCACGGCTATATT
Source organism: Aeromonadales bacterium (assembly GCA_011322365.1). Classification (GTDB taxonomy): domain Bacteria; phylum Pseudomonadota; class Gammaproteobacteria; order Enterobacterales; genus DRNA01. Next base: position 9,437 of record DRNA01000437.1, read on the forward strand.
AAAGAATGGGGCATGGAACAACTGGTTCGTGATTGTCGCATTACCATGATTTATGAGGGCACGACTGGTATTCAGGCCCTCGATCTTATTGGCAGAAAAGTTCTTGCTGACAAAGGTGAAGGCTTAAGACAGGTGATTGCGCACATCATGGCGGATATGGAAAAATTACCGGAAAGTTTATCTGATTATAAAAAAACAATGATGCTAACGCTGGCAGAATGGGGTGAACTTGGCAATAGCATTGGTAAAAAAGCCATGGACAATGCCGATGAAATTGGCGCGGCATCTTTTGATTTTCTGATGTATTCCGGTTACGTTTGCCTGGCCTGGCAGTGGGCTAATATGGCGGCGGCAGCCAGTGTAAAAATAGCTCAGGGTAGCGATGACAGTTTTTATCAGGGTAAGTTACAAACAGCAAGGTTCTATTTTGAGCGTATTTTCCCACGGGCACAAACACATAAAAACACTTTATTATCCGGTGCTGGAAATTTAATGGCTATGGCTGCAGAAGACTTTTAAGCAACATTAAAATACAGGTAGAAAGATTTATGAGTGGGCAAGCTGACAACCATGAACGGGGGCGACAGGCACTAAACGTCTGGCAACAGGCCATATCAAAAAATGTCTATCTGGCTGATCCACTATTAGATCATACGGTCGATTTTGCCCTGGGAAAAAATAGCGAAAATCTAAAAGCAAAGCTCAATCTGCTGGGTGAAAATATTGCCAGTAATATTGAGCCTCTGGTTGCGGAAAATGATTTTCGTTTTAATCTTCCTCGGGCTGAAATTTATAATGGCATTGGTGAACTCACTAATCAGATCAGCCACCATCCCAACTATGAAAAAGTGGGCGATGCTATCTATGGCACCGGCATGATGGCTGATCTGATTCAACCGGGTCAGCTGACTCAGAGCCTGTTGCTTTTTTACCTCACCAGCCATCTCGGTGAAGCCGGGCATAATTGTCCGGTTGCCTGCACAGCTGGTGTTATTCGTATTTTAAGCAAAATTAACAACTTTGCTGAAAAAGATACCCTGCTAAAAAAATTATCCGTTAAAAATTACCAGCAGAATTATACCGGAGCACAATTTGTGACGGAAGTTCAGGGTGGGTCGGATGTTGCTCAGAATGTTGTTCGCGCTGAAAAACAGGCCGATGGTGGCTGGCAAATATTTGGTGAAAAATGGTTTTGTTCAAACGCTAATGCCGACGTCATGTTAATGACTGCGCGCTATGATAAGGAGAGTTCGGATACACGAGGACTTGGACTATTTCTGGTAAAGCGGTATAAAACCGATGGTACACCCAATGCCATTTTTATCAGACGGTTGAAGGAAAAACTGGGCACACGCGCCATGGCTTCGGCAGAAATTGAATTTCAGGGTGCAGAAGCTTTTGCTATGGGTGCCCCCGAAGATGGCTTTAAAATGTTAATGCAAAATGTATTACACCTGTCGAGAATTTATAATAGTTTTGCTATTTTAGGAGCGGCACAACGCGCCTATCAAATTGCCAGAAGCTATGCTAAATACCGTATTGCATTTTCACAGCCTATCGAAAATTACCCATTGGTTCAGGAAAGACTGGCCGACATTCGAGCGGAAAATACTGCTATGCTGGCCTCTGCTTTAAGTACCACAAAGTTACAGGATGAAGTGGATATTAATGCCAGTGCAGACAGTCGGCAATTATTGATTTTACGGATGCGAGCCAATATCAATAAATATTATACGGCAACTCGTTCGGTTGAGCATATCCATCATTGTATTGATGTGCTGGCAGGCAACGGTGCCATTGAAACCTTTTCTTCCTTACCCCGGTTATTAAGAGATGCCATAGTCTACGAAAACTGGGAAGGAACACATAATACCTTACGTATGCAAATATTAAGAGATATTCATCGTTATGATATTGGTACAATTTTTATCCAGCATTTAATAGAAAAAATAACAGCACTGGAGCATTCAACTGATAAGCAGATTGTCAGCTGGATTGTTAGTATTAACGCTGAATTAGTCAAATTAGAGCAGCGCTTACAAAATCTGAAAACAGCGAACAATGAAGTCCAGACTTTGCTGGTTCGAGATTTTATCGACGAGCTTTGCATACTTGATGCCATTATTCATTTAGTGACTGAAGCTGAACATCAACTGCAAGCACAAAATAACAAAGATAAATTGAAGTTAGTACATTGGTTATTGATAAAAAATAATGTGATCACGGAGAAGAAATATTCCGCTCTGTGGATGAAAGTAATGGCCGAGGTCATTAACATTTAGATGAAAAGCCTGCAGGTAAAAGCTGAACTCTGCGGTAACATTTATCCCTTCACGGCTCAAGAGCACGGCTAGCAGAAAATTCAATATTGAAGTGGGATATTTTTTTCCGAGTTTAGGTTAATTATACTTGCAACCAGAAGGTGGCGGGGCCATCATTGATGAGTGAAACCTGCATATTGGCACCGAATTTACCTGTTTGAACTTTGGGATAGAGTTGTTGAGCTGACGCTGATAATTGACCAAATAAATATTCCCCCTTTTCGGGAGTTGCAGCGGTGCTAAAGCCCGGACGCAAACCTTTTCTGGTATCTGCAGCCAGGGTGAACTGGGGTACAAGGATTAATTCACCGTCAATATCCAGTAATGACAGATTCATACGTTCCTGCTTATCTTCAAAAATACGGTAGTTAACTACTTTATGCAAAATTTTACTTATGTGTTGCTCATTATCGTCGGGTTGAATTCCAATGAGTACTAATAGCCCCTTTCCCATAGAGGCAATTTGTTGTTTCTCAACACTAACGCTGGCTTGAGTCACACGCTGTAATAATGCAATCAAGACTATAATTCCTGCTCAAGCCTTAAAGCCATATTTTTAGTCGCAAGCACCAGTGCGTCGATAATGGCTGGTTCGGAAATGGCGTGCCCGGCTTCTCTGATGATTTGAAGTTCAACCTGTGGCCAGGCCTTCATCAGTGTCCAGGCATTTTCTAATGGACAAATCATGTCATATCTACCGTGTACAATGATACCGGGAATGTTTTTTAATTTAGCAGCATTTTTAATTAACTGATCAGGTTCAAGGAAACAGTGATTGATAAAATAATGTGTTTCAATTCTGGCAAGGCTGAGTGCCAGTCGAGGTTCACTAAAATGCTCAATGGTTTTATGTGAACCCTGTAATGTAGCCAGTCGACCCTCCCAGATAGACCAGGATTTTGCTGCAGACATTCGAGCAATTTCATCATCGCCGGTAAGCCGCCGGTAATAGGCCGAAAGCATATCACCACGTTCTGCTGGGGGTATGGGTTGAATAAAGTCATCCCAGTAGTCCGGGTAAATATTCGCAGCGCCTCCCTGATAGAGCCAGTCGAGATCACGCTGTCGTGCTAAAAAAATACCTCTGAGTATAAGTCCCAGTACACGCTCGGTATGTTGCTGGGCATAGGCCAGAGCCAGGGTTGAACCCCAGGACCCTCCAAAAATCAACCACTTATCGATATTCAGGTGTTGGCGTATCTGTTCAATATCTTCGATTAACGCGGAAGTGGTATTGTTATCAAGGTTGGCATGGGGTCTGGATCGCCCGGCACCTCTCTGATCAAAAATGATAATACGGTATTTTTCCGGGTCAAAATAGCGGCGATGAACAGGATCACTGCCACCACCTGGACCGCCGTGTAGAAATAATACCGGAATTCCGTCCAGTGAGCCGGATTGCTCCAGGTAGAGTTGATGTGGAGGGGTTACATCAAGCCATTGATGGTCAAAAGGTTTAATGTCAGGATAAAGTATCTGCATAAGTCACAGTCTACCTGAATATAGAGTTTTGTGCTATTTCAGCATTCTATTTAAGGATTTGGGTGTTCAGAAAAAGACCAGTTGCGGATAGTATTTTTACCAGCAAGTTTAGCCTGATAAAGGGCCTGATCTGCATGGGCATATAATTGTTCAATGGTAGTATTATTTTTATCATAAGTGGCTGTGCCGATACTGGCGGTAATAGACAGTTTGTGACCTTTTTTATCGGTAACCGTTGCTTTTTCTATGGCACTTCGCAATCTTTCCGCAACATTTAAACCCTGTTTCTGAGATGTTCTGGGTAAAATGAGCATAAATTCTTCACCGCCGACACGCGCAAAAATATCACCAGGTCGGAGTATAGACAAACCTACCTGTGCCACCAGTTGCAGGATTTTATCTCCAGCGGGATGACCGAAGTGATCGTTTATTTTTTTAAATTCATCCAGGTCGATAAGCAGTACGGTCAACTGTCCTTTGGATTCATTTAAATTGACCAGTAATTTTGATAATTTTTCAAAGGTGTAACGACGATTATAAAGCCCGGTGAGACTATCATGATTGGATAACCGTCTTAACTTTCGGTTGATGTAAAATTGCCAGAAAATAAATCCTACAATAGCAAAAAACATCAGAATCATAAAAAGGGTTATCAATTTTTGTTTCTGATTGATCTGTTGCTGGGTTTGAATCTGTTTTAAATCCAGATCCGCCTGCTTTCTCAACATGGTAATTTCCAGATCCTTACGGGTATTTATTGAACTCAGTTCCAATTGGTATAAACGTTGATAATTCTTTTGTTGTGTTATCTGCTGATACTTCGACAGATATTTTTGCAATAAACGAAAAGCTGTTTGGTATTCAGCCAGGTTGTACAACATTTCCGCCTCTATTTTCAGCGTTTCAACTTCCCAGCTGGTATCTGTTAATTCAGGAAGGGATTTGAAAATTTCACGGGCTTTATTGAGATTAAAATACGCCCTGGTTTTATCCTGTTTGAGCGAATAATAGATAGCCAATTGCTTATATAATTCTGCCTGGTAATCAATAGCTCCGTTTAAAGCCAGTCCTTTTTTTAAATAAGGGTATGCTTTATCAAAATCACCCATATCAGCAAAGGTCATCCCCAGACCATACATAGCGAGAAAGTCCGCATAGTTGGAGTGGTAAGATGCTACTAATTTTTGATACTGGGTCAGGCTCTGGATAGCGAGTTGCCATTTTTTAGCGTGTCTTTGTGTCATACCATAACCAAGCAGTGCTTCCGCATAATGACTTTCATAATGTAATTTTTTATATAAACTCATGGCTTTTTCCAGGTGGAGTGAGGCCTTGGAATAGTTGTGCATATAAGAAAAAAGTGCACCATAAGATTCTTCAACGGTTGCAATGAGAAAATCATCATTACTCTGGATAGCCCTGGTATAGGCATCCTGCAACTCGATTAATGCGGTTTCAAAATGTTCGGTTAAACTCTGGGTGTAGGCAAGTTCCTGCATGGCAATAACATATGCTGAAATATCTTCATTGGCATTAGCTCTTTGTGCAGCCTGTAAAAGCACCTTTCTTGAATTCTCATAATCCCCCAGTCTTTGATAGACTAATCCCTGATAGATAGCGTAATAAATTTTCAGAAATTCAGGTGATTTTTGACGGACATATTGTGCCCCGATTTTTAATGTCTTTGAAAATTGATCCCATGAAGAGAGCAGGTTATAGGCTTGAGCTTTTCTTAGATAAAATAAAGCCATTACATTATCATCTTCGCCATCCAGCTCAGATTGCAGTAAATCTAATTTCTCAAGAACCTGTTTGGGAGCTAGAAAAAGTTCTGATTGCAGTGATTTTAAATAAGGGTATATATTTGCAGGCTTTTCAGCCTGAGCAGATGGAAGACAGAACACTAGAACAAGTATATAGGCAATGATAGTTGATATGTGAAAGGTGCGGATTTTGTCAAATAGAATTAGGTAGTTGAACATGCCATACTCATCATCAGGAAATCCTGAAAACCTGTTTTTATTAGTTTAGTTGCAGATTAAAGTTAATACAAATATTAATAAGGGTGCCGGTTACTCTATAGCTTTATCGGATGGTTGAATAATTAACGTCTTTATTGCCTGATTGATACGATCCAGATCTTTTGCTCTAACCTGCCTGTTACAGATGATATAACGTTTATTCCCCATAGGGATGTCAGCAAAATGTCGGATAATAAATAAGGATTTATCCAGGTCGGCATTTTGCAATAGTGAATCGACTTCTTCCGGAGCTACGATAATATAATCCATCCTGCCGGCAGCCAGCATTTTAACAAGATCTTTCTGGTTTGTTGGAATTGTGAGTACATGTTTATTCTGTTCATCAAGCAGATCATCAATAACCTCTCCATAAGAAAATCCTTCAATAATACCGGGGATCAAATTTTTCATTTTTATGAGCTGATGGAAGCTATGAACTTCAGTAAATTTTTCTTTTGCACTTCTCAGATACATAATAATCGAAGGGTTATCCTGCCAGATAGGAAGAGAAAACTGAGCAAATTTTTCACGTTGGGTAGTTTTGAACCAGCCAATAGAGCAATAAGGTATTTTCAGGTTTTTTAATTCAAACAGGATCCGTTGAGGGGGTATTTGTCTGTATTTTGACGTCAGCTTAGCTTTTTTAAAAATCTTTTGCTGGATTTTAATTAACAGGCCAGCAGGTTTTTTATTATAGGTATAGTAATAAGGGGGTCTGTTGAGGTAGGAAACCGTTATGTCTTCAGCGGCAAGGTTACTGGTGACAAAATATAAACACAGACCCAACCATATAAGAGGGTGTCGATCTAAAGAGCGGTAATTAGATAACAGGTTGTTCTTCATTCCGATCGGCCCTGATTTTGTCCAGTATCCATTTTTCGGCATCATGGACATTATCAAAAATGTCCCCCCGGATATTTTCCAGTTTGCCCAAAATTCCTATAATATAATTGTGTTGCAACGATTCCGGGTTATGGTCAACCAGAGCAATTGTTAACTGTGGTATTTCTTTTTTGATCAAGCTTAACAAAGGCGTCATGGCATTAAGCATTTCAACTGATGTTATAACTCCTTTTAGATTATATACCAACAGCAGGTAGCGGATATCGTCTAGCTGGCATTTTTTTAACAGAGTTCGCCACAGCTCCAGTGATTCTGAAACCTTTCTTTTCCCTTCTACCTGACAGCGTAGCAGGGGGGTATCAAATCGGTAGTTGATTGTATAGGGCATTATATGCATTCTATCGGTCATCAGTTGCCATCAAGTATGGCCTGGAATGTATTAAAAATCATTAAGTCGTGAGGAAAAATCCTGTTTAAGGGCTTGAGCCAGGGATAATCATGACAATGGTCGATCTCTTACAAAGATTAGGGCGTTCATCGCCTTGAGCTGGGTAGGGTAAATAACTAGAATGCATTTCGTCAGTCTCCAACCTGCAAATTGCGAGATGATTGGGGAAGGAGCTCCTGCTGAAACGGATGTGTTGCACCAGGGATGATGCATTTGAGATGGATATCCGGCAAGGAATGCCAAAATTAAAAAAGGCGCTAATTTTTTAGCGCCTTTTTGTTGTCTTTAGAAGAACCCTTTAAATTATCTAACTTTTGGGTTTACGTCTGGCACGCTTTCTCTCGCTATCGGAAAGGATTTTCTTTCTTAAACGAATATTCTCGGGTGTTACTTCAACCAGTTCATCATCATCAATGAATTCCAGAGCCTGTTCCAGGGAGAACTTGATAGGCGGGGACAGGATCAGGTTTTCATCAGTACCTGCCGCTCGAATATTATTCAATTGTTTACCCTTTAACGGGTTAACTACCAGATCATTAGAACGGGAATGAATACCCACCAACATGCCTTCATAGATTTCAACACCATGCCCCAGAAACAGCCGGCCACTGTTTTGCAGGTTAAACAGGGAGAACGCAACGGATTTGCCCTGACCATTACTGATCAGCACACCATTTTGTCTTTGGCCGAGGTCGCCTGCTACGCGGGTATCGTATTTTAAAAATGAGTGATAAATCAGGCCGGAACCTGAGGTAGCGGTGAGAAATTCAGTTTGAAAACCAATGAGTCCACGAGATGGAATATTAAAATCGAGGCGAACGCGCCCTTTACCATCGGGCACCATATCGGTCAGTTCCGCTTTGCGCTCTCCCAGCTTTTCCATGATTGCTCCCTGGTGAGTATCTTCCACGTCAACAGTCAGGGTTTCCCAGGGTTCCATCAGTACGCCATCAATTTCTTTCATGATCACTTCAGGTCGGGACACGCCCAGTTCAAAACCTTCCCGGCGCATGGTTTCAATAAGAATGGAAAGATGGAGTTCACCACGACCTGATACACGAAATTTGTCTGGATGTTCGGTTTCTTCAACTTTGAGAGCCACGTTATGGATCAGCTCTCTATCCAGTCGCTCCTTGATTTGCCGTGAAGTAACGTATTTTCCTTCCTTTCCGCAAAAAGGCGAATCGTTAACCTGAAACGTCATGGTGACTGTAGGCTCATCCACTGTCAGTGGTTCCATGGCTTCGAGGTGATTTGGATCGCAGATTGTATCTGAAATATTAATGGGTGAAATACCAGTAACGGCAATAATATCGCCAGCTCTGGCTTCTTTAACCTCTGTTCGTTCCAGACCCATATAACCAAGGATCTGGCCGATTTTGCCCTTTTTTGCATTTCCTTCGGAATCAATATTTACAATCTGCTGGTTTGTCTTCATGCTGCCGCGGGTGATCCGGCCTACACCAATAGCGCCCACATAACTGGAATAATCAAGCGAAGTGATCTGCATCTGTAAAGGTCCATCACTATCAACAGCCGGTGGATTGACGTGTTCAATAATGGCTTCAAATAAGGGGGTCATATCACCATCCCGGACAGTATCATCCAGGCTGGCGTAACCATTAAGTGCCGAGGCATAGACGATGGGAAAATCCAGCTGCTCATCGGTAGCGCCGAGGCGATCAAATAAATCAAAAACCTGATCAATTACATAATCGGGGCGGGCACTGGGTCGATCAATTTTATTAATAACAACAATGGGTTTCAAACCCTGAGCAAAGGCCTTCTGGGTAACAAAACGGGTTTGAGGCATGGGGCCATCCACGGCATCGACCAACAGTAATACAGAATCTACCATGGATAAAATTCGCTCTACCTCACCACCAAAGTCCGCGTGCCCAGGCGTATCGACAATATTGATACGATAGTCATTCCAGCGAATGGCGGTATTTTTTGAGAGAATGGTAATGCCACGCTCTTTTTCCAGTTCATTGGAATCCATCATGCGTTCTTCAACTGCTGCACGGCTATCCAGCGTACCGGATTGCTGCAACATTTTGTCAACCAGAGTGGTTTTACCATGATCAACGTGGGCAATGATGGCGATATTACGAAGTTTATTTATCACTGTAGACTCATTTAATTAGGCGGAGATAAAAGCGGCGGCTATTCTAACAGGATAAGCACCTGCTGTATTGGATAATTTGCACAAAATTTAATCAATTTTTATTGTGAGCTTTTAGTCCAGGGCGTATAATTGCACTACTTTAGTGCGAAGGTCTGTCTGTATGCACCATATCTAGTATTAAGTGATAGCTTCTTGTTGTTTATTATCTATTATAATCAATAGGTTATCATTTCACAGGCATTGGCACATTAGTTGCTATTATTTGTGCGTATTGTTTTACTCCAAAGCATAATAGGAAAGATTATGACCCCTGAAAAAATTGTTGAATTAATTAAAGAAAATGAAGTGAAATTTATTGATCTTCGCTTCACAGATTCCATAGGTAAAGAACAGCATGTGTCGATACCTGCCATGCGTATTGATGCGGATGATTTAGCCGAAGGTAAAATGTTTGACGGCTCATCCATTGCCGGCTGGAAAGGTATTAATGAGTCCGATATGGTGTTAATGCCCGACTGCGATACCGCATTTATTGACCCTTTTTACGAAGAAGTCACCATGGTGATTCGTTGTGATATTCTGGAACCTTCAACCATGACCGGTTATGACCGTGACCCACGGTCTGTGGCCCATCGCGCAGAAGAGTATCTTAAATCAACCGGTATAGCTGACAGTGCTTTTTTTGGCCCCGAGCCGGAATTTTTCCTGTTTGACGATGTGCGTTATAAAACCGATATGTCAGGTTCAAGTTATAAAATTGATTCTGATGAAGCCGCCTGGAATTCAGCCCGAAAGTATGAAGACGGTAATATTGGTCACCGACCCCGTGTGAAAGGGGGATATTTTCCTGTTCCTCCGGTGGATTCTTCACAGGATATACGGAGTGCCATGTGTCTGGTATTGGAAGATCTGGGTATTGAAACAGAAGCACATCATCACGAAGTAGCTACAGCTAATCAGAATGAACTGGCGGCAAAATTTAATACCTTAGTGAAAAAAGCCGATGAGGTGCAGATTACAAAATATGTCGTGCAAAATGTGGCACATGCCTATGGTAAAACTGCCACCTTCATGCCCAAACCTGTGGTTGGCGATAATGGTAGTGGTATGCATGTGCATCAGTCACTGTCTAAAGATGGTAACAATATTTTTGCCGGCAACAAATACGGTGGGCTTTCACAGGAAGCACTTTACTATATCGGTGGTATTATCAAACATGCCCGGGCATTGAATGCATTCACTAATGCCTCAACTAATTCCTATAAACGTCTGGTCCCAGGATTTGAAGCCCCGGTGATGTTAGCTTATTCGGCCAGAAACCGATCAGCATCAATTCGTATTCCTTATGTATCAAACCCCAAAGGTCGTAGAATTGAAGTGCGTTTCCCCGATCCTACCGCCAATCCCTATCTGGCCTTTTCAGCCATGATGATGGCTGGACTTGACGGTATTATGAATAAAATCGATCCCGGTGATGCCATGGATAAGGATCTGTATGATTTACCGGCAGAAGAAGCTTCTGATATTCCAACAGTCGCGTCATCTTTTGAACAGGCATTAGAGTGTCTGGATGCGGATCGTGACTTCCTCAAAGCGGGTGGTGTATTTTCCGACGGCATGATCGATGCCTATATAGAGCTGAAACGTGCCGATATTGAGTATTTGAATATGACTACACATCCGGTAGAATTTGAGATGTACTACAGCTTGTAACTATCCGTCTGATTATAAAAAACCCGGTTTTCCGGGTTTTTTTATGTTTTCTGAAAGATGAACCCTTTACCACCAGATCAGTCTATAATGGCTGTAAGGTATTAACAAACGAAAGGGAGTCCTATGAATTTAATTAACGGCGAATTAACTGACAGGGTAATTTTTAAACGTCAGCGCTTGTCCTGGCATCTATTTTCTGGATTGCTTTTAGTACTGGGAGTGCTGTTTTTTTCATTAAAAGTGTATGCTGACCCTATCGAAGAGTTGCAGGAATATACAGATGATCGCTCCGATGAGGAGATTGAACTGGCTAAACAGAATAAAGGTAAAAAGAAGGCACAGCAAAGGAAAAAAAACTATATTTATCAGTGGCAGGATGAAAACGGAAATACCGTTATCTCAGATAAGCCACACCCCGGTGCAGTTGCTATACCGGTTCCTCGAGCACAAAATATTAGTACATCTCCTACGCACGTCAGGCAGAACTTTACACTGGATACAGAAGATGGAACTAAAACTGATGACAATAGCTCACCGCCAGATCTGACTATTATTTCACCGGCCAATGACAGTTGGTTAGATAATAATCTTGGTAATGTAACCATACAGGTGGCAGTGACGCCTTCTTTACTTCCGGGTCAGGTATTACAAATTCTGCTCGATGGTGAAGTTAAAAATTCAGCTAATAGCAGTTCCATAACACTAAAAAATCTCTCCAGAGGAGAACACTCCGTGGTGGCTCAGGTGATAATGAAATCGTCAAAAAAAATACTACGTTCTAAACAGATTACATTTTATGTACGTCGACCGATAGTGAAACGTCACTGATACAGCAGTAAATAACTTGCACTATTTTGGTGCAAATTAGTATGAAATCCTTTATTATCAATGGATGGATAACAAACCTCAATTTAAATCATTGCTTAACCAGCTACAAACCGCAGTGTTTGTCGTCAATGATGAGCTACAGATTTGCGAAGTCAATATTGCCGCAGAAGACCTGATAGAAATTGGCAAGAAGCAGTTAATCGGTTCAGATTTCCAACGGATTTTTTCTGAAAGTGAATACCCTTCTCAGGTACTGGATATTTCATTAACTACGGGTAAATCCTATTACCAGCGCGACGTTGTGACGGTGTTACTCTCCGGACGCAAAACTATCCTTGATTTTGCCATCAACCGATTTATGCATGAAAACCGGTATTTTTTATTAGTGGAAATTAGTCAATCCATCGGTTCAGCTATTTTCACGGTGAAGCAGAAAGATCTGGGGCAACATCGACAGACACGACATCTGTTAAAAGATCTGGCTCATGAGATCAGAAACCCTCTGGGTGGTCTACGTGGGGCCGCACAATTATTGTCCGAAGAAATAGCAATCTCTCAAAAACCTTTCACCGATATTATCATACGTGAAGCTGACAGGTTGAGCGAACTGGTTGAGCGAGTATTGGGTGCGGGTAAGCCCGAGATTAAATCTGAGTTTAATATCCATGAAGTTATCGAAGAAGTACTGATTTTAATCAACCTGGATCTCCCTGATAATATAACCATCATACGAGACTATGATCCGAGCCTGCCAACCTATAAGGGATACAGGCAGAGCTTATATCAGGTGATTTTGAACCTTGTGCGAAATGCTGTTCAGGCTATTCAATCAGAGCCTTCAGCAGGTAATAGAAATCACCACATTTGCATTAGTACTCGAGCCGAACACGCAGTTTTAATTGGCAATAATTACTTTCCATTAGCACTAAAGATTAATATTTCAGATAATGGTCCGGGTATTCCTGAGAATATTAAAGAGCAATTATTTATGCCCATGGTCAGTGGTCAAAAACAGGGTAGTGGTTTAGGTCTGGCGATAGCGCGCGAAGCCGTGGAACAGCATGGAGGTAGTTTACAATGGCTGGAAAATGAAGCGGAGACGGTTTTTTGTATTCATTTACCGCAGCTTTAAAGCAAACAAATTTGCTGAATAGTTACACAAATTCAAATATGAAGGAATGACAGTGATGACGTCAAAACAGAGTCTGTTAATAATAGAAGATGATGATTCCATGCGCTGGGTGCTGGAAAAGACTATGAGCAAGGCCGGTTATGAGATTTTTGCCATTAATGATACCCGACAGGCCAGTAGCCTTATTTCTAAAAATAATATTCAGGTGGTCATCAGTGATATTAAAATGCCTGGTGAAGATGGACTGAGTTTTGTTGAAAGAATTACTTCAGAAAACGATCGGCTAGCCGTAATTTTAATGACAGCTCACTCTGATCTTGAAACCGCAGTGAACGTTTATGAAAAAGGGGCATTTGATTATTTACCCAAACCCTTTGATTTAAATGAAGCAGTACAAATGGTGGCTAGAGCATTTGAATCATTGCAGTTAACTGATCATGTACAAGCTTCCCGAAGAAAAAATGAAAATGGTTTAATTGGTGAAGCATCTGCTATGCAGGTGGTTTTTAAGGCTATTGGCAAGTTAGCTCGAACAGAGGTCACGGTGTTAATTACCGGGGAAAGTGGTACCGGCAAAGAGCTGGTTGCCAGAGCTTTACATGAAAACAGCCCGCGAAAGCAGGGAAATTTTGTTGCTATCAATATGGCAGCCATCCCAGCAGAACTGATTGAGTCGGAATTATTTGGCCATGAAAAAGGTGCTTTTACCGGAGCAACTGAAAAACACCAGGGTTGGTTTGAACAGGCTCATCAGGGTACCTTATTTCTGGATGAAATTGGAGATATGCCACAAAGCGCTCAAACTCGTTTATTAAGAGTGTTATCGGAAGGGAAATTTTATCGTGTGGGGGGAAAAACCGCGCTAAAATCAGCGGTAAGAATTATAGCTGCCACTCACCAACCGTTGCTGGAATTGGTGCAACAGGGTGTTTTCAGAGATGATCTCTATCATCGCTTAAATGTAGTTAAAATTGCGATTCCCTCATTAAGAGACCGAGCGACGGATATTCCTTTATTAATGGACTATTTTCTGGACAGGGTGGCAGTGGACATGTCCATCAGTAGAAAAAAAATCAAACCCGAGCTAAAAGACTTTTTAATGAACCAGCCCTGGCCTGGAAATGTCAGAGAGCTTGAAAATTTATGTCGATGGTTAACAGTTATGACTTCCGGTACCCAACTGGGTATTGAAGATCTTCCATCGGAATTTAGAAAAAATGGCTATAAAAAAATTCAATGGCAGCAGAGTTACAAAAATTGGCTTGAACAGAAATTACAGACTGGAGATATTAACAGTATTCAACAAAGCCAGAAAAAATTTGAAAAAATCTTACTGGATACGGTATTAAATTTTCATCAGGGACACCGCCAAAAGGCCGCAGATACATTAGGTTGGGGTCGAAATACCGTGACCCGAAAATTAAAAAGCAACACATAGGGGGTCGACTATTCCTTATCTTCTTTTTTTGCAGGTTTACCACAGCGGATTTTTTCTTCACCTAAATTATATACATAGGTAGGTACTTAAGGAAAAATAGCCTGTCATCTCGACCGTAGTGGAGAGATCTTGCTCTGCTAATACTGTTGTCACTGAAAGATTCCTCCATTACAGCACCCAAAGCACTCCCTACGGTCATGGGGCAAGCTTTCGGAATGACACCCCTTTTAC
>DRNA01000438.1 GCA_011322365.1 Aeromonadales bacterium
AACGACAAGGGGTTTTGTATGCGGTTGCTCATGGTATGAATGAAGGCATGAAAACGCTGGAAATTGCCAATCTTTTCAGAGGCGTGGATGAAATGCTGAAACATTTTAACTGTAGAAGTCCTGAAATTAAACAGTTTGAAGCAAATCTCATCAAATTTAATCAAAAAGAGTATGCTCAACCCGCCAATATCAGAAGAAATACTTTTAAGGAAGTTATTAAATCACCGAAGTCTTTGTATGTGCCCTATGCACTACAACCCCATTCAAGCATTGCCAGTAAATTTATGGCTGAAAATTCAACCAAGCCAGGGGTGGTAGCCACTGTCAGTGGTTTGCAATACATTATGATTAAAAAAGGACAAGGACGACACCCTGGCTCTAAAGAAAAGGTCACCATCCGTTATACCGGTATGTTATCCACTGGCCGTGTCATTAGTAAAAAACATGCCACAACACCGGAGACCCGTCCGGTAAATCACTATGTTCGCGGTATGGCAGAAGGTATTCAGCTTTTGCAACCAGGCGGCAAAATTAAACTGTTTATCCCACCACAATTAGGATTTGGAACAGCGGCTAAAGGTGTTATTAATAAAGATTCTATCCTCATTTACGAAATTGAACTGATATCTGATACAAACATAAAAACCTCTTTTCCTCTAATACCCACTGCAGAACAAAAAATCCATCCAATTGCACCTGAAACCACTCCAACCCCACAAAAAAAATCAACAACACATAAAATCATTCCTGCGACTACTCAAATAAAACAGCAACAACAAACCCAGCAGAAGAAAAAAAAGCAACAGTTAATACGTCAACAGCAACTTAAAGCTAAACAGCAGCAGCAATATCAACAGGATAGAGAAAAAACATTAAAACTTAATGAGGAATTACAACAAATCAGCAAAAAATTCATATTACAAAATCAGGCTATGACTATCTATTTAAAAAAGCAAATGAAGGCAGCAAAAACACAAGCTGAAATGCAAACATTAATGCAACAATACCAGCAAGAGTCTAAAGAATTGCAGATGAAAATGCGGAAATTAATTCAGCAAGCACGCGAAAGACACAAATAATCGTCTTGTATTCTGTTGAAATCGCCTGCTTCTGTTTTTATCTCGATTGTGTTATATCACCGATGACGCCGCTTTCCCCGCGAGCGATCACCTGCAGCCGCTGGACAGCGATCATCACGTTCGGTTGGCAGTGACTTTCCCTTTTTTCCTGAACGAACTCTACCTTTTATCTGTACTGTATTAGCATCTTCTTCATATAGTTTCATCCGTTCAGCCTTTCGTTCATTTTGTGTTCGTGGATGTCGAAAATTACTCATGATCGTATTCTAATCCTTTATCTACCATTTTATTATTTCTACTTTAGCAAATGGGTATATACCCTTTTCCGGTGATTTAATTCATGTCTGATAACTGCGACAATATTCCTATAAATAAATTATGGGATTAAAACCATGTACATTTCAAATTTATATAATTGCCGCAAGTTCACTTTGCAATGGCTATATTTACTGACAGCAGTGGTGTTATTTGTTCTAGCTCTGGCATTCACTCCTTCCGCACAGGCTAAATTATTTGCCAGAGGTGGTGGCGAATCTCTGACATTCACCAAAATCACACCAACGAGAGTAATCAATACTCAACCACAATTTATCACACTTTACGGCAAATTCACCAATAAGCAGAGTAAAAACAGACGTGTTGTTATTCAGCCTGGCTCTCCTCCTACGCCTTTTCCTGTAAGAGTGAAAAGCTGGAGTAAAACCCAGATAACCGTTATTATTCCAAAAGCTGTTCAAGCGGGTTACTATAAAATATTTATACAAAAATCATCACGTAAACATGGTAGGACTGAATGGAGTGATGTCACATTAAAGCACACCTTTTTAGTGATAGCCAAACAAACGAAACTTAAAAAGACTCATCAGGATTCAATCTGTTCCGGTAAAGATATCAGGATTAATTTCTCTGGGGGACCGTTTAAAAATGGCAATAGAGCCCTGGCTATGAAAGCTGAAGCCAAAACGGCCTCTACAACCTCATCTAGAACATCCCGGCCTACAGTAAAAGTAGTTTCTGATAGTAGCCTTGAGCTTTCCGTCAAACGTTGTTTTGTACTCAAAAAAGATGCTGCAGTCAGAATAATTTATCCAGACAATAAAAAATCTGACTGGATATCGGTAGAGGAGCGAGTTAGACATTAGGCTTAATTTCATCAGCTAGAG
The DNA here is from genome assembly GCA_011322365.1 of Aeromonadales bacterium. Classification (GTDB taxonomy): domain Bacteria; phylum Pseudomonadota; class Gammaproteobacteria; order Enterobacterales; genus DRNA01. Next base: position 2,243 of record DRNA01000438.1, read on the forward strand.
GTGCCCTCGCGTTGACTCATATTAAAAGGTAACCGAAACTTATAATCGTAGCCTCACATTAGAAGACACCGAAACTAATTTAAAAATAGTCTTAAGTTTTCGTTCAATTGAAGCTTTCAGTTTAAACGGATCAAGGGTTTGATAGCGAGCT
>DRNA01000439.1 GCA_011322365.1 Aeromonadales bacterium
CGGTTGTGCCCCCATCAATCAGGCGTGCGATATTGGGATGGTTCAAATTAGCCAGGATCTGTCTTTCACTTTGGAAGCGTTGCAGGGTCTCTGAATTAATTTGCTCGCGATGGATTACCTTGATCGCCACTTCAATATCAAATTCCTTATCCACTCTTCGGGCTTTAAAAACCGTACCCATTCCGCCTTCACCGAGTACAGTTTCTAACTGATAAACATCTACTTTATCGCCACTTTGAACACCAAAATTATCCTGCAAAAATTGTTTCATGTTAGAGGATACAACCTGAGTTGTATCGAGCTGATTTTCATTTTCTGTATCCAGCATAGTCATAATCATCTTATACAGGGATTCATCATCTGATGTTTCTTTTCGCACAAAGGATTCGCGCTCTAACCCCTCTAATGCCAGGGCTTGATGAAATATATTTTTGATTTTACTCCACTGCTCTGTATCCATAATTATTCCTTAATCGAAGTTTTTAACCAGGCTTTTACCACTCTGATCTCCCTCTCTACGGTCGCTAATGAAATCTGCTCCACATCCGCTATTTCCTGGTTAGTTAATCCTGAAAATACTCTAAGTTCAAACATCCTCGCACCTCGATCATCAAATCCTTCAAGTTTTTGCATCAGTTCATCCAGAATTATTAACTCAGTTTCATTACCTTGTATATAAACTGCTGCATCTTCGAGATTGATTTTATGCTGCCCTCCACCTCGTTTTAAGGATAATTTTTGACGGGCATGATCAACCAGAATTCGACGCATCTGTTTTGCAGCAATCGCATAAAAATGTAAACGATCCTGATATTCAATATCCATTTTCACCAGTTTCAGGTAAGCCTCATTCACCAGTGCCGTTGACTGTAAAGTGTGACCTGCGTTTTCTGATTTCATATATCGCATAGCTAGCCGGTGTAATTCATCCAGGATCAGTGGTGTGATTTGTTCTAGAGTATGGTTATCTCCATCACTTAAACTGGATAGTAATTGTGTTAATTCATTGGAATTCTGCATGAAATGTTTTTATTGATAGCCTTGAAGCTATCAATCCCCCCCATTTGTGGCTGTTGGTTCAAATCCTTACCAGACCACCACTCAGGGTAATGCATTTCATCAAATAGTACAATATTTGTACAACAGTTATTAACCATTGCGAAAAGCAGCAATAGATCACTACTATTGCTGCTTATTCGTATCAACCATCATTATCAAGGATTTCTATCGGCAGGAACTTCAGCATCATTGCCAGAAGTACCCAGTTGATAGGTATTAGAGTCATCGACACTAAAGGTGCTGTTGAGAATATAAACACCATAATTCCAACCCCCCTGACCTCGGTTAGGATTAACACCATTTCCCGCATTGCCGGTAATGATGGTTGAATCAACCATATCAAGTTCACTGCCATCGAGTAACAAGATACTGGCTACCGGACCAGCAGCACCACCGCCACCTGAACCGCCATAGCCCCCTGGAGCACCTGTACCGCCTTTGCCGCCTTTACGTGCACCAGTATCTGCACCGGTACCACCTTTACCACCCGAGCCTCCTACACCACCGCTTCCGCCGGCACCACCAGCTCCACCATTGCCACTGCTGATTTCACTGTTTGATACCGATACAAAGTTGACTGCAGACACTGCCAGACCAAACGAACCACCGGCTCCTCTGCCTACCTGACCGCCAGCACCGCCTTCGCCACCTTCACCGCCGCCGCCTCCGCCGCCGCCATCGTCAAAATTATGACCGGGACCGGAACCGCCACCGCCACCACCGGCACCACCAGTACCCTGACCACCAACTGAGACGCCATTGGCACTAACAAAGAAACCGGATGAAAATACACTGGAATTTTGAGCTCCAGTGCCCTGAGTCCCAGTTTTAGCTCGGGTGAACACTGAACCACCGCCTCCACCACCAGTCAGTGTACACTTTAAAAATGAAGACACTGCCTTGCCTGCAGCACCTTTAGTACCACCTGTTATCACTGCGTTGCTGTTGCTAATACTATTCCCTCCTTTAGCGCCAACTTTTCCAGCAGTACAATCCACCACGCCTTTAACAGCGGTACCTGCTGTACCGCCATTTACTCCATTATGACCCTTGCCGCCACTTCCTCCATTTCGTCCAGTTCCATCGGAACCTTTGTTGCCTTTTCGTCCTGGAGCACCGGTGAGACCTTTCACACCATCAGCGCCTTTCCCTGCATGAATGAAACTGTTTAATACATCCAGACGATCCAGATTCATGGCCAACACGCCATAACTTGAAGCGGCATTAAAGCTGGCAATATCAGCATCCGCAGGTTGAACAACCGTTAAATCAGATCCCTGAGCTATCACCTCACGAATTATCAGGTTGCTACCATTAGCGGCATAAATCGCCTGAGAATGGACTTTACCGTCTGCTGGTGCTTTGGCTTCTATACTGATCCCCCGAATGGTTTTATCGGTAAAGTTTTCAGCAGATATTGCCACTGCCTGATTAACCAAAATCGGTGTGGGCGTATTGAGCGGATCAAACGCCCAGTTCACATCAAAACCACCGTATAAATTTGCGCCCGATGGTAGTACTAATGTATCCGCTAAAACATAAGAGCCAGAATCCGGGGTATTCAGATAAATATCAGCACCTCCAAAGCTACTATCAAGTGCCCTTTCTACGGTTTTCAGGGGGCTATCCGGGCTTCTTCCATCATTATTAAAATCATGTCCGCTATCCGGCTCAACAAATACCGATTTGGTTTTATCTCTTAGTACAAAAACAGATATTTTGTCTGAAGCACTCACATTCATCTGAGAGGCATCGGTAACAATGACTTCAAATTCCAGTTTATCGACTAGCGCAGGGGCATCAAAACTAATGGAAGCGGTATTGGGCAAGCTGCCTACTGAAGTGCCCGCTGTTTGAGTCCAGCTGTAACGTAAATTGGAGCGATTCTGAAAATTTGAGGGCGTAGCCTCAAGTTTGATTTTTTCTGAAGTATTACCCAATACATCTAAACCGGCATTGACCTTAAGTTCACCTTGAGGATTGCTGCAATTATCAAATTCAACCTGATCACTATTACCATCTGCATCCGTATCCGCTTTGAGGGGATCAGAAAATACCAACGATAAATCACTACCTGCATCACAGGGAGGGGCCGATAAATTAGAATACCACCCGTAGACTTCAAGGGCATCATCCAGGCCATCATTATCGGTATCCGCCAGATTCAGATCGGTACCTTTAAGTACTTCCAGTCGATCACTTAAACCATCCAGATCGGTATCAGTGATGTAAACCAGATGTAGAACATCCCCTTTCCTTAAATTAATGTCACTGGCCGTATAATCCTGAGATAAAATATTATACATTTTAGTCTCTGTGGTACCAGCAGGATTCCCAGCAGGCGAAAAAGTATGTGCCACCAGCCAATAACTGTTGGTTGCTGTGTTCATGGCCAGAGAACGAACCGACGTCAGGCCATTATGACTTCCCGTCTTGCCGGGAAAACTTTGTGATGAGAAGTCAAAACTGAAATTCAGGCGGTTACTCATCAGATCAGAAAAACTCAGGGTATCACCATTACCCGTATCCACAGCCACTCGATAGCGTTCAGTTTTCGGAGTCTGAGTATCACCAAAATCGATAATCACTTCGGCTGTTCTGGCTCTTACATTCTGTGCCGCCAGATTCAGATCCACATCGGATCGCTGACCGGTTAAAGACAGATTGGTAGGCCTCAACACCAACTGATTCGAATTTTCCAGGATGCGACTGATTTCTTCAGGATTCTCCACCGCCTTATAAACAAAATTGAAAGGCGTATAGTCTCCAGAACCAGGATTAACTGCAGTACCCAGTGGATCCGGAGTAAAATTCATATCACCTTCATAAATCAAAGTCCCAACTGAAATAAGATCGCCGGGACGTTGAGGATTTTCCATATAGGCGGTTAAATCCATATTTTTTAAGGTATAACTGATATCACCATCATTGAGTATTCCCATGAGGATTTTAATCTCGCCACCTTTAGTTTCGATGGTATTGGTTCTGAGGAATTCAAAATAATCCGAACTTTCCTGACGATTGGTTTCCACCGTTCGCTCATTCCAGTAATCCGTTTCGGTAGTGGTATCGGTATGTTGATAATCATAGGAAGCAGCCACCTTGCCGGTAGTAATCGGCCCACGTTTTTTCACTTCTGCATTGACGTTAACAGCGTGTTGTTCTTCTACCACATTGGTATTACTGCGCCCCCGATCGGTAGTAACCTGAACTTCGGAAAGTGCACTATTAGTCATACCACGATTAACAGAAACCGATTCCACCGTAGTGGCATAGAGTTGAATCACTGGTGCGCCCAGACGCTCTATTCTGATCCGGGGCACGTCAGCAACCAGAGGATTAAAGCGTAAATGGGTACCACTGTTTTTGTCCCAGTTATCAGCTTCTTCCTTATCCAGAAAGCCGTCACCATCGGTATCCTGAACATTTATGTTAGTACCTAATGCGGTTTCTTCTTCATCGGTTAAACCATCCCCATCGGTATCAACTGGCTTGGTTCCCGGAGGAGGTGGCGGTGGCGGTTTTACACCAGGATCAGTTGTTCCTCCACCGCCTCCACAGGCAACCAGACCGAATAGCGTTACAACAACTAACAGTTTTGCTATAGTATTTTTATATGTTTTCATGGGTTTTACCCTCCTCAAGAATTCTATTCACACAACCACATCGAATAACGCAGTTTTATAGTGCTATACAGACTAAGCGGCAGGAATGAAGTAAAACCCTCAAAATATTAGTGGCATTAATGTACAAGGGGGAATAAGAGAAATAAAGAGAGTTAATTTAATTTTTTTCGTGACAAAAAAAAGCCTCTTATTACAGAGGCTTAGTTAATAAGTTTTATAGAAAAGGTCTTAAGTGACCTCTAGAAAGGTATATCTTCGTCTAAAAAGCCTTCATCCATAGGTACTGCCTGGGACTGTGGTGCCTGTTGAGGTGCTTGCTGGGATTGGGGTTGATATTGTTGTTGTGGTGGTGGTTGGCCCTGTGCCGGAGCATCGTAACCGGTTGAACCGCCGCGACTGTCCAGCATCTGCATCTGGTCGGCAATAATTTCGGTAGTATATCGATCCTGACCATCATTCCCCTGCCATTTCCGGGTCTGCAATTTGCCTTCGATATACACTTTTGAACCTTTTTTGAGGTATTCGCCGGCAATTTCTGCTAATCGACGGTAAAAGGTAATTCGATGCCACTCGGTTTTCTCTTTTTGCTCCCCGGTTTGTTTGTCTTTCCAGGTTTCGGAAGTCGCTAAGGTGGCATTGGCAACGGCTGTGCCGTTGGGCATATATTTAACTTCGGGATCTTTTCCCAGATTTCCGATTAGAATAACTTTATTGACGCCTCTACTGGCCATAATGATGTACTCCTACATTTTTCTTAATGTTGTCTCAAACCTTCAACCCGTAAGTTCTATCTGATCTGTTTTAGTGAAGGTAGTGTGTTGCAATAAGCTTTAACTCATTAGCGGAAATGATTTTATCTTAATTGGACGCTGCTGAAAATGGTTATTTTAGTTATTTTATCTGTAAGAATTATTTAATTCTGGTGAGCCAGGATCACCTTGAAATAGCTCTCTGGCGGGTAATTTTTCTGAAAAATGTTTCATCCAGAGACTCCACCTTATCTTCCAGCTTGTGCAAACAGGCAATAACAATATCCGATTGTTTCTGTAGTACCCGGAATATCTTCCTCGCCTGCTCAATGGCCTGTTCATTATCCTTTTGGGCTGGTTTCTTACCCACTAACTTCTTGAAAAAACTTCTATTATCCACAACCTCTTCTTTAGTATCACTGATGATTTTAAAAATTTGCATATAAGCTTGATGCAGGTTCATATGGGGTTTTTCTATCTGTTTGAATTCTGGAAATTTTTTCAGGATCTGTCCTTCACTATAATACCAGGTACCAAAAACACACTCTGTAGCATGCAACGGGCAGGACTCTTCGGTAATATTCATTCCTTCAATTAAACCGGCGGCTTTGGAAATCCACGACATATGGGCCCGATGGGCCATTCTTATTTTTCTGATAATATTTTTCTTCAAACTTTCATCCTTAACTCACAAATTTCTTTGTTTCACTACTTTTAAAGTGGTCGAATTTTAATCAACTTTATATTCTGTATCAAGGGATTGAAACCATTTAATAACAACTTATTTATTTGCTTAACAACAATAATCGTTACACAGTGGCCTGCTGCTTCTGCTCCAGGTACTGTTCAACCAGTTGTTTGGCCTTAATACCATCCAGTTGCTGGGTATCATATTTAATATAGAGCAACTGATCTTTTTCCATCAGCATGGCTTCTTTGATACCGGGTTGCCTGAGTAATTCGGCCATTTTTTTGCTATCTATTGAAGTTTCAGGTAAGTCAATAGTTAAACTGGTTAACGCCGGAGCATTGTGCTGGCCCCTGTGAACAATGAGCCAGATCAGCACGATAACCGAGCCGGTAATAAAAACCGAACCACCCCCGAAATATTCACCGATAATACCTGTTAGCGCCCCGCCCAGGAATGAGCCCATAAACTGACTGGTGGAATAAACACCCATAGCCGTACCTTTACCGGCGACCGGGGCAAATCGGGATACCATTGAGGGTAGCATGGCTTCCAACAGGTTGAATCCGAGGAAGAAAATCCCCAACCCTGAAATTA
>DRNA01000440.1 GCA_011322365.1 Aeromonadales bacterium
TTTGTTTGTTTGTTGTTCTTTGTCTGTCTGAATTTGTTGTTCAAGATTGAGTAGCAGCTGTAATTGTTCATTCTTATAGGCAGGATCAATGCTGTAAAAATCTATTTTGGATTTTGCCAGTGCCAGAAAGCTTTTAGCGGTGCCGGGTTTACTGTTGTCTACTGCTCTGGTTGCCAGTTTTAATAAACCTTCAATATCGATTCTGGCTAAATCCTCATAGAGCTTTTTATTCCATTGGTTAAAATGATTTTCCGGTAGAACCGACGCATTTTTTAGAGCACTGAGATAATGCATGAATTTTTTAAGATGAGCCGTTGTCAGGGTAAGACTTTGTTCATCTTTTGGAAGTGGAATTCTGCTATTCGCTCGAGGTTTATAACCCTGCAATCTTAATTCTGCTTTTTCAATTTCTCTGGAAATATTTAATTGTTTAGGCCAGATTGAGCGTGCTGTTTTTAAGGATTGTACGGATAGCGACATGAGGAATTGAATAATTTCAGACGGAACAGGTATGGCACGCATTAATTCGATCATATCCTGTGCATTTTGCGCACGATAATAATATTGTGCAGCCCGTTGTCGTTTTTGTGCGGCTATCTGTTCACGTTTCTGGATGATTCCTGTTATCACCACACTGAGAACAAGTAAGCCCAGGATAACAGCGATAATGATACCGATATTCATGGTGTTAGTTTACTTTGCGATTAAAATGAATGCCTGCTTCTAATTCTAGCAGAAAGATAGAAACATGCTTGAAAAACGCCGATTTATAAAGCCTCAGGGAATGTAAATCTGGAATCGACCGCCGCCCTGTGGTGCCTTGTTATCAAGTTGAATATGACCCTTTAAGTCATCCTTCTGGTGGTTTTCGCTCACTACTGCAGCGAAAAATAATCCGAGACCGGTACTTCCGGTCCGGTAGCTGATGCGATTAATAAAATCTTCGGGGCTGGCCAGCATCTCTTCGGGATACCCATTACCATCGTCTGTTATTTCTATATTCAATTGTCCTTGTAGAACCCTGGCAGTAAGGCAGACTTTCGCTTTCGTGTAGCGGATACTATTTCCAATAACATTATTAATGGCAATACCAATTAAATCCGGGTCAAAAAACCAGATCAAATCATCATCACAATTCATCTGCAGATGGATATTTTTCATTTTTGCCAACTGTTCATGACTGGCAATACAATCTTCCAGAAATTCAATAACCTCCACTTCAACTTTTCTGACACTAAACTGACCATGGTCTACCTTGTATAATGTGAGTAATTGCATTAGTGAAAGATTCACTCGTGAAGTTTCATAACGCAGCGTTGAAATAGCCAGAGTACTTTCGTCATCATCCTGGAGTTTTTCAGTAAGACTATCCAGCTGACCCAGTAACAGACTTAATGAGTTTTTCATATCATGAACAGTTGAAGCTAATACTGTTTCAAATAGTGTGCCATTATTCATCAGGCAATAAATCCTTCAGGCGTTGATATTTTTCGTGCCGGTTATCCTGTTCTGGCAAGCTGGACGAGCTGGCAATATAGTGCTGCGCTTCGGCTATGAGATTACTATCGGAAGATAAGATAGCATTTTCCAGAATCACCTGTGCGGCATTCAATAGATAACTGACATTTTCTGGAAAGATTGCAATGGCTTCGCGGAACTTGGCTATGGCCTCCAGAGGTTTTTTCTGTTTTACCAGGGTCATGCCTTCATTATTGATGCTGACCGCCTGCTGATGAGCCGCTGATGTTTTATCGTCTTCGCTAACCTTTTCTGATGGCTCCAGTCCCAGGCTGTTAGTGGCATTTTTAGTATATTGGGCAAATTCTTTTTCTTCACTGATAGGTTTCAGTATATTCTCGATATAGTGAAAGTCATTCTGTTCCAGCTCGCAACCGGGTTTTTCCAGGGTTTTATTTAATCGGTTGAGGTAGCGTATGGTTTTTTCTTTATTGCCTCCGGCATGAAACAGGCGTGCTAATGAAGCCTGGTTTAGTGCCAGAGCGGACGGTTGTTTCTGAAAAAGATTTTCCATTTTTTTTGATTGAGTTTCAACTTCACTTAACAGTCTCATTTGCGCCGTGCCCTGACGCTGCTGAATTAATTCTGTAGTATTGTCAAAATAGTGACTAAAGTGAGAGGGTTTAATCAGACAGGAATGCTGACCTTCTACAATGGCTTTTCCATAAGCCTTTTGCGCTATATCGAAATGAGATAATGATTCCGCAACTTCTCCCATGGAAGTTTGCCTGGTAACCGATTTTGGGGAGATTTTAAGTGCTTCTTTAATGGTTTTTTCGGCTTTAGACTGTTCGCCGAGACTATTTTGACATTTGGCAATCCAGTCCAGTATGCTCACCTGTCCCTCGAACTGTTTTTTTGCCAGCTGGAAATGTTCCAATGATTTTTTTTGCTCAGCCGTTTTGAAATAAATGCGACCAATTCCTATAACCGCCCACAGTAGTGGTTGTTCATCAATCACTTTCTGAAAGACCTTAAGTGCCTGTTCATACTCTTCAGATTTTTCCAGTATTTCTGATTTAATTCTTAAACAGGCATAGCGTACTTTAGGAAATTCCTCAGCAATTTCGTCACAGTAAGCCAAAGCCTCCTCGGTCAGATTTTTATGCAGAGCCTGATAGATTTTATGCAGCGCTGCGTTTTTGTAGAGAAGTCGCTGTAAGCGTCGTGCAATTTGTTCTCGGGTGAAAGGTTTGGTTAAATAGGCATCGGGTTGATATTCAATAGCACTGATGACTTTGGCAGCACTGGTTTCAGCAGTAACCATGATAAATAATGCCCCAGCCTTTAACAAATTACGTTGATGCAATTCCTCCAGTACCTGTTGCCCGTCCTGACCTTCCCCCAGGTTATAATCACACAGAATAATGTTGTAACTGTTTTGTTCACACAGTTTAATGCCATCTCGTCCGTTACTGGCCTGATCTACATGTTGTGCACCTAACTGTGTTAACATGGCCTTGATAGAGAGACGGAAGTCTGAAAAATCATCAATAACCAGTATTTTAGCTTTATCGAGGATATTCCTCATCTTCAAATCCTGTTCTCAGGTGTATTGGGTACAAGCAATTAATAGTGATACTCTATTATTTGTATTTTGAATGTCTATGGCTATAGAGTATAGTTGGGTTTTATGGGTTCGATTGATAATCCGATAGAAAGTATGTCTGAAACAGAACAACAACCGTTGATTGTTGCCATATCGTCCAGAGCATTATTTGATCTGGAAGAAAGCCATCGTATTTTTGAACAGCAGGGTGTAAAAAAATATTCGGAATACCAGATTGAACATGAGGATGAACCCCTCGAACCCGGTCCTGCATTTTCATTAGTGAAAAAACTGCTAAAACTCAATCAGGGACGAGATGTCCCCATTGTTGAAGTCATTTTACTTTCCAGAAACAGTGCAGATACCGGTCTACGCATATTCAATTCCATTGAACACCACAAACTTGAAGTCTCTCGTGCAGCCTTCACCAGTGGAAATTCACCGTATCCCTATGTTCAGACTTTTGGTTCACAACTTTTTTTATCCACCCATGGTGAAGATGTGCGCCAGGCACTGGATGCAGGCGTGGCGGCGGCAACTATTGTCTCTCCAAGCAGGAGAACCATAGAAAATGATGAGCTGCATATTGCCTTTGATGGTGACGCCGTCATCTTTTCGGATGAAGCGGAGCAGGTATATCATGATAAGGGGCTGGATGCATTTAATGAAAGTGAACGGGCGTCAGCAAAACAACCTTTATCAGGCGGCCCGTTTAAGTCATTTCTGGCGGCTTTGCATCGTATTCAGCATCTGTATACTGAAAATGAATGTCCTATAAGAACCGCACTGGTAACCGCAAGGGGGACACCTTCTTCTGAAAGAGTTATTCGTACACTCAGAGCATGGAATATTCGAATCGATCAGGCACTATTTCTTGGCGGGAAACCCAAAGGGGAATTTTTAAAAGCTTTTGGTGCCGATGTATTTTTTGATGATCAGGAAGGGCATATTGATAATGCCAGTCAACATGTAGCTGCAGCTCATGTCCCTCATGGGGTAAAAAACCAGAAGTCGGCTGCTAGCAGGGTGAAAAAATGAAGCTGCAACAACTTAAATATCTCTCCGAAGTGCGGAAAAATGGCTTAAATGTTTCAGCCACTGCCGAGCATTTATACACCTCTCAACCGGGCATCAGCAAGCAGATCCGTTTACTTGAAGACGAACTGGGTGTGCAGGTTTTTAATCGAAGTGGAAAACATCTCACCGGGGTGACGCCACCGGGTGAACAAATTCTAGAAATAGCTGAAAGGATTTTAAGAGATGCAGAAAATATCCGTACCATAGCCAAAGAATATGCATCACCGGATAAAGGTTTATTACGTATTGCCACCACGCACACACAGGCTCGATACGCTTTACCGGATATTATAAAACCCTTCAAGGAAAAATACCCGGGAGTCGGGTTGCAAATGCATCAGGGAAGCCCGAAGCAGATTGCACAATTTGCCGTTAATGGTGAAGTTGATTTTGCCATAGCCACCGAGCAGATGCATCGTTTTAATAATCTGGTAATGTTGCCCTGTTACAAATGGAACCGTAGTATAGTCGTACCCAAGGGTCACCCATTACTTGAAATTGGTGAAATCACCATGGAGTCACTGGCTCATTTTCCGCTCATTACCTACGTATTTGGATTTACTGGCCGTTCTAAACTGGATAAAGCCTTTGCTCGTAAAAAACTTGAACCACAGGTGGTTTTTGCTGCAACAGATGCCGATGTAATTAAAACTTATGTGCGTCTGGGTCTGGGGGTAGGGATCATTGCTTCCATGGCCTTTGATGAGAACATGGATTCCGATCTGGTGGCCATTGATGCCAGCCATCTGTTTGAGCCTAATGCCACCAATCTGGGCTTTCATCGCAATACTTTTTTCCGTGAATATATGTTTCAGTTCATCGAACTTTTTGCACCACATTTATCCAGAGAACTCATTCTTGAAGCACAAAATTGTAGAGATGAAGATGCGGTGAATAAATTATTTTCTGACATTGAACTCCCGATCCATTAAATTTTTATAATGCCATATGGTCAAGATTAAAAATAATACCAGCCATAGCCCGGAAAATTTTGCCGATTTTGTCGGTACTACAGTGCATGAAATAAATAATTTTTTAAGTGCAATAAATGGCTTTTCAGAACTGGTAATGATGGACATGAATGAAGATGACCCTCATTATCATTATCTTCAGGAAGTATTAAACGCAGTCGACAACACTCAAGTTTTCAGTCAACAGTTGTTGGCGCTAGTTGCACGAATACCGCTGTCAAAAGAAGTTATCGCAGCAGCCGTTCTGCTTAAGTTATTTTCAGATTTCTCAGGTGCCGATCCAAGCTTATTTTCTGAAGTTGAAATTGATGAAAATATTACTATCTTTATGGATGAAAAATGGACCGAAAGAGCCTTAAAAGAGCTGAGAGAATTTTCTCGATTATGTGGAAATGATGTCAGAATTTTTTTAAAAAATGACAGTGATTATCTGCTTTTTCAGTGGGAAATCAACCTGGAAAAACAAA
>DRNA01000441.1 GCA_011322365.1 Aeromonadales bacterium
AAAAACATGTTATTGTCCAGTGTAATAATAGCTATATTTTTCCTGGCCTGGGCCTCGGAGTAATCGCCAGTAAAGCCACGCGAGTGACCGATAAAATGTTTATGGTTTCCAGTGAAGCTCTGGCTGCGACTTCCCCATTAGTTAAGGGTGAGGGTGAAGATTTACTGCCTTCATTAGAACATATCAGGGAAGTGAGTAAAACCATTGCATTAGCAGTAGGTAAACAGGCAATGGAGGATGGTGTGGCTATTAAAGTTGATGATAGTGTTTTAGAAAAAGCCATACAGAAAAATTTCTGGAACCCGGAATATAGAGAGTATCGCCGAACATCTTTTTAGTGAGTTTCGAGTTTCGAGAAAAAATAGTCTGTCAACCTGAGCTTGTCGAAGGATCTTGTTGCCTGGCGTAAGATTTCTCGACTGTGCCTGGAACGACATCAGGTTTTGGCTCGGAATGACGAGGACTTTAGTTTGAAGGTTCGAGTTTCGAGTAAATCAATCCCCAGACTTCGCCAGGAGGATGTTTTGCCTGTTGACCGTTTCACGGTTTTTTTGTGAATGAAAATCATAAGGAGTGGAAGATGAAAAAAAATAAAAATATTGAGTTCATCAAAGTATTGTTGCTGGCCTTTTCTCTGAGCTTTACTCTGCTCTTTTCTCTGAATTCAATGGCGACCCCGCTGGTTGCTCCTGATAGAATGCGTGGCATAGGCCCTTTCCATAAACTGATTTTAAGGGGTGGTATTCTTATCAATGGCGAAGGTGCACCACCCATCGGTCCGGTGGATATTGTTATTGAAAACAATATCATCACGCAAATCGTTAATGTGGGTAACCCCGGTGTTCCCATTATTAAAAAACGCCCACAAGCAGCCAAGGGTGACAAGGTTATTGATATTTCCGGGCAATATGTTATCCCCGGAATGATTGATATGCACGGGCACCTCGGTGGTGATGAACAGGGCACTACTGCAGAGTACGTATTAAAGTTATGGCTGGCACATGGTATTACTACTGTCAGGGAACCCGGCAGTTTTAACGGTTTAAAATGGACATTAGAACATGTTAAGAAGAGTCAGAAAAATAGCATAACTGCACCGAGAATCATCCCCTATCTGGGTTTTGGTATGGGCAGGAAAGCACCCATCAGTACACCGGAACAGGCGGTAAAATGGGTGAAAAAAATAGCCAGACAAGGTGCGAAAGGCATTAAATTTTTCGGGGCTTCCCCCACTATCATTAAAGCAGCTATTGACGAAGCTAAAAAACAGCATCTGGGTACCATGATGCATCATGCCCAGCTGGATGTGGTTCACCTGAATGCTCTGGACAGTGCGCGTATGGGTTTAACCAGTATGGAGCATTGGTATGGTTTACCGGAAGCCATGTTTGACGATAAAATAATTCAGCATTACCCGTTAGATTATAATTACAATAATGAACAAAATCGTTTTGGCGAAGCGGGTAAACTCTGGTTGCAAACCGCAAAGCCGGGCAGTAAAAAATGGGTACAAGTCAGGGATGAATTGATTTCTCTGGATTTTACCATTGACCCTACGTTGACTATTTATGAAGCCAGCCGTGATTTAATGCGTGAAAGAAATGCTGATTGGCATAAAGAATATACCTTACCCTCACTCTGGCACTATTTTCAGCCAAGCCGCTATGCTCACGGTTCCTACTGGTTTGACTGGACAACCCAGGATGAAATTAACTGGAAAAATAATTTCAGACGTTGGATGACCTTTTTAAATGATTATAAAAACCACGGAGGTAGAGTCACCACTGGTTCGGATTCCGGTTACATTTTTAAAGTCTATGGTTTTGGTTATATTCGTGAACTGGAATTATTACAGGAAGCGGGTTTCCATCCATTGGAAGTGCTGAAATCGGCCACAATCAATGGAGCCGAAGCTTTGGGTATGGATGATAAAATCGGTTCGATAGCAATTGGAAAGCTGGCCGATCTGGTGGTGGTGAATGAAAATCCGTTAAGAAATTTCAAAGTGCTTTATGCTACCGGTCATATTAAATTAAATGATAAAAACCAGCCGACTAAAACCAGAGGCATTCGCTATACCATAAAAGATGGTATCGTTTTTGATGCTCATAAATTATTAGACGATGTAAAAAAAATAGTCGCTAAAGAAAAAGATAAAACCAAGAATAAAGTTAGCTATAAAAAATAGCATGAAAGTCGCCTATTTCGGATACGACAATGTCATTACCTGCCTCTATCAACTGATTGAGAAAGGATATGATATCCAGGGGATTTTTACCGGAAAACCCTGTGCCGCCAATGAAAAAATAAGAAGTTGTGCAGCACAAAAAAACATTGCATTGATTGCTGGAAAACCCGATAAAAATCTAATTCAGAAATATCTTGAAAAAGGTGTCGAATTATTTTTGTCGGCAGAATATCCCTGGGAAATCCCTCTGATAGAACAGGTAAAATATGCCATTAATTGCCACCCATCCTGGCTACCTTATGCTAAAGGAAAAACACCATTACCCTGGATTTTATTAAATCATCCAGAATACGCGGGCCTCTCTTTTCATAAAATGACTGAAACTTTTGATGCCGGTGATATTATTCTGCAAAAGAAAATAAACATCACTGAAAATGAAACCTATGATACCCTTTCTGCAAGAATTTATATTTTAGCTGCATCACTTACCGGGGAATTATTAGATAATCTGAATCAGCTATACATCAAGGCAACACCCCAACCTGATGATAAAAGCCTCGCAGAAATAACCGAACAGGATAGAACTATAAATTGGGGGGAGGATACCCAAACAATTTTAAACCAGATAAAGGCCTTTGGTTCACTAGGCATACTAGCCACCATACAACAAAAACAAGTCACCCTGATACAGGCAAGCGGTTTTAAAGAAAATCATAGTTTTAAACCCGGAGCGGTCATCCAGGACAATTTTCAAAACCTCACCATCGCTTGTAGTGATGGTTTTATTGTGATACAAAAAAACAGTATTTTTAATAGCAATTTATAAAAACTAAAAAGGAAACAATGATGATACATATTACTGCGTTATATGCCGGAATTTCAGGATTATTTATTATTTACATGGCAAAACGGGTTACCGATGTCAGACAGAAAATAAAATGTGGTCTGGGCGATAACGGTGATAAAGCCATGCAGGTTGCTATCAGAGCTCATGCCAATGCACTCGAATATATTCCTATAGCATTAATCCTGATTGCTTTTGCCGAAATGAATGGTTGGTCAGCTATCTGGATCCATTCACTGGGTGGAGCACTAATTGCTAGCCGATTTTCCCATGCTTATGGCTTTACCCAATCAGTCGGAGGCGCTTCATTTTTCCGGTTTTGGGGCACGGCTTTTAGTTGGTTGACCATTATTGTTGCCAGTGTGATTAATATTATCAGTTATTTTTCGTGAAAATTATTCGAGCTAAAGAATTTAAACCATCAAAGGCATGGGATGCTATAACCATAGCGAATATGGAGGGAATTACAACACGTCTTCACTGGACGGATAAACCCTATCAATGGCATACCAACGATGGTGAAGAAGTTTTTACAGTTCTAGATGGTAAAATTGAAATGTTTTATCTTGAAGGTGGAGAAGAGAAGTCCGTCATATTGAATGTCGGCGATATTTTTTTCGCATCAACGGGTACAGAACATGTGGCTCGTCCATTGGGTGAAGCACGAATATTGGTCATTGAAAAAGAAAATAGTGTTTGAAGCTATAGGATGAGTTATGAGAGCTGTTATCTCAACACCCAATGTTTAACATGCTGTGATTCTAAAAATTGTTCGGCATTTTCGCTCTGTAACATCGCCAATGTTGCCAGACTGCCTGCTGCCGTACAATTATCGTTTAAGATGGTGATTGATTGTGGGGCATTTTTTACCGGGTAACCCGTTTTTGGATTAAGTATATGTCCTAACACTTTGCCATTGGCCAGGGTATATCTTTTAGTGGTGCCACTGGTGGCAAGAGCGCCCTGCTTTAAAGAAATTATTTTATCGGCCTGATCTAGATCGGTAACGGATTCTATACCGACTTGCCAGGACAGTGATTGTTTTGACACACCATGGGCAATAATATCGCCGCCAAGATTAATTAAAAAATCTATTGGTTCGTTTTTTGTTGCCATCAGGATCAGCTGATAAATTCTGTCGGCACAATACTCTTTACCAATCCCACCGAAATCAATTTCCATATTTTCAGGCAGAATAAATTCCTGCTCGTTATAGTCGATTTTATCAAATCCAATGAAGGGAAGTATATTTTCGATTGCTGATTTATCGGGGAGATATTCTGCGTGATCAAAATGCCATATTTTTCGTAATACACCGGAGGTAATGTCAAATGCTCCCTGGCTTAATTCAAATAATTGCCGGGCATATTGGAGTAATTGAAACGTTTCTTTATCAATGGGAACCACGTTACCGCTGCTATGATTCATTTTATAACATAAATTATTATCAAGATAACGACTGTATTTATTTTCAATACGTTTGCACTCATTAAAAGCAATCCGGGCTAATTCCTTAGCCCGGATCTTATCAGTAGTTCTTAGAAGTAATTCACAGGAACTTGCCATAGATTCAAAGTGGCATTGTATTCCCCAGTTCTTACGTTCATATTCAATCATGTTGATACTTTTTTGGTCAACCTCCTATTGGCATAATCTGTTGATAACGGAGCCTTATAAGTAATAACTAAATTGTAGTACTACCGCTGAGACATCGGGGAATAAATTTAAACCACTCAGTCCGCTGGATTGGCTGGTTGCCACCATAGAATCCACCAGGGATTGGTTTTTCGCTTGCTGTTTATAATATTCCAGGCGAATTTCAGCCCGGTGATTTTGATTCATCATAAAACCATATTTTAAGCCAACAGTGAAAGTATCCAGATTTCCCAGACGATAATCTGCACTGGCAAAACCAGGTACAGTGGCAGATTGATCCAGATAGGGCGTGAAAAAATCAGCCGCGTTCTGGGTATAATATCGGATATGGGGCTCCCAGAAGCTGTTGTTTCCTCTGAGGAAATGCCAATGAAGATCAAAGGTGCTTGATGTGATATTCCAGCTATCGGTCATGTATCGGTAGGAAAAATCTACGATAGAATTATCTAAATGATATTTTGTCATCACATAAAAAGAATCTTTGGTTCTTGAGCGAGGGCGATTTTCATACAGGTAATCCTGAGTAACGCCATTACTATCCAGCACACTCAATATCTTATAGGGATCGGTGAGATAGCCATTACTCTCCGAATGACCATAGTTAAATTGCATTAACATACGTCTATTAATAATTTGTGTGAATCCAAGCAAAATTTCTGCATCGGTATTATTATCTGAATTACCATTACGGGTATCACGAAAGCCCTGCGGTAAGTTACCGTCTTCTCCACGGTTTACTCCATCGATAAACATAGAAGAAAAAGCAATGGGTAAATCACCTACGGGTTTAATCTGATTTGTTCCAAGAGAAACTCCGAGGGAAACGGTAGAATTTTTCTGGAAAAAATCATGGCTGTATTCACCATTAACACTAAAGGCCAGGTAATCGTACTCAATTGAAATATTACTACCAATATTATAATTTGAAACATCAGTAATGGCATCGCTCCAGTTCAGGCTGAGTGCGCCTCTAAAGTCTTTAAATGATTTATCTAAAGGCGTTTTGCTGGACCTGGTAGTATAAAATCCTCTTCCCGATGGGTTAGTAAACGTTTGGGCAAATTTTTGGGCAACGGCACCGTTGGCAGAAGCTCCTGTTAACACATCAGCAACGACCTTAATATCAAACAAAGCGGTTTGATGATATTTTTTGCTTGCGGTACCAATAAATTCACCTGCCGAGACTCTGTTCTGTTCGCTGTAGCCGAGAAAGGAAGTAGAAACATCCCAACCTAGAACTTCAGCCTGTGCCTGCGGTATGGTGCTTCCCAACAGCGCGGCTGAAGCCAATGCGATTTTGTAGCCGAGATCATGATCTTTAACTACCAGCTTCTGTTTGTTAGTTAATTGCATCCGCAGCCGCCTCCAGCGAAACTTCGACCACCGCTTGAGGCTTCTTTACTGAAATAGATATGGTCATCTACAGCCTGGTCAAGTGGTGAACTATTGACCGCCATTTCAGGTTTAGCAAGTAGATCCCTTTCCCAGGGTTGCACCCCCAGTGAGGAACAGCTACTCATAAAACCTATCAATACAAATAAGCTAGTGGATTTAATAATTTTATTTTTCATTTTGAGCCCCTCTCATTACTACTTCTCTAATTTCCTGTTCGTAACGCTGTTTGTTTTTAGTAAAAAAACCTTTATGACTTTTAACTAATTTACCCTCACGATCAAATATGAATGAACTGGGCATGCCCTGGAGCTTGTAATAACTGGCATGTTCACCTTTGGCATCGTACATAATTTTAAATGAAGCTGGATATTTTTTTAAAAACTGTGCAACCAGCTCAGGATTTTTATCAACATTAACTGCAATGATAGCTAAATCTTTTGTTTTAAAATCTCTACGTAACTGGTTCATCCAGGGAAAAGATTCACGGCATGGAACACACCAGGAAGCCCAAAAGTCCAGATAAACTACCTTCCCTTTATAGGGGGATAAATCAATGGGGGAGGCCGCATTGGCAGTGAATGAAAACAACAAAATACAGGCAGAAACCAATAACTTTTTCATACTAAACCTTTCAGGTAATAAAATATCAAATTTCGGGCACGACAATACCGTTACTAAGATACTGATATTAGTTCCGGTTTAAAACAGTAATTTTGCCTTGCGGGAAATCGGGTTAAGGATACGCTGTAGATTAATAGCTGCTAAAATAGTTCCATACTTCCATGAGAAAATCTGTTTTTTTTGAAATAAACCCGAGAACAAATAACAATTGTTATTTAAAATCCCGGGTATTTTTGGGTATTCATTCATCACATACTTATTGAAAAAATATTATTTATGAACGGGTTTCTTCATTTTTATCATAAAGCGGTCGGTTTTCTTGCCCCGGAGTTCTTTTGAGAAGAAGGGTTGTGTGCGATCATCAGCAGGATTTCTGAAGGCATCACTTTTAGCTTCCAGTTTAAATCCGGCATTCTCAAACATCCCAATGACAAAATTTTCGTCTACCCGATGGATGCCTTCCCTGCTATTAGCCGATTTGTCCTTTGTGCCAATAACTGCGGCATGGTCAATAATCACTGCACTGCCACCCGGCTTTAAGATTCGGTAGAACTCTGCAACGGTTTTACCAGGCTCGCCACCTATCCAGAAGGCATCATGAAAGACCAGATGAGACATAATTAAATCTTGTGAATTAGAGGGTACCGCTGATAATTGATCAGGTTGTGCATCTACCCAGGACACATTGGAAAACAGTTTATTCTGCTTTCTTTTGTCCACTACCGCTCTTACAGATTTAAAAATTTCATAAAATTTGGTTGGATTATGAGCAATAACGTGCCCTTCAGGGCCCACGACCAATGACATTAAAAAGGCGTAATAACCACCGCCGGTAAAAAAATCAAACACCTGCATGCCAGGTTTTACACCAGCAAATTTCAGTGCGATGGCCGGATCTCTGAGTTTATCCTTTTTTACATCTTCAGCGGGTCTGGCGGGATTATTAACTGCATTTTGATAAAGGTTATCTGCCGTGGCCAATGATGAGAAAATCATTAGTGTGGCTATTAGCATAAGTTTAAGTAGTTTCATTATTATCTCCTGAAAGGTATCTATACCCGTTCTACTTGAAACATGCATCTTCAAGTAGAACGGGTATACTATTCCCCTGCTGGATGCATAGCTAGAATAGCTGTTTCACCTTAAGGCGAAATATAAAATAAGACAAGCAGAATTCAGCTGGTCTTATCAGCTAATAGGGCTACAGATATCGAATATTTGAGGGTATAATGGCGCCAATTTCAGAATCTTATTTCATTGAGAGCAAATATGGGAAATAAAACACCATTTTATCAATTGCACCAGCAAGCGGGAGCAAAGATTGTTGATTTTGGTGGTTGGGATATGCCACTGAATTATGGATCACAATTAGAAGAACACCATCAGGTGCGAAAGGATGCCGGGATGTTCGATGTTTCTCATATGACCATTGTGGATGTAAAGGGGCCCGAGGCCAAAGCATTTTTACAATACCTGTTAGCCAATAATGTGGATAAACTAAAAACGCCGGGAAAAGCACTGTATAGCGGTATGTTAAATGAACAAGGCGGTGTGGTAGATGATTTAATTGTTTACTATCTTGATGATAATGATTACCGCATGGTGGTGAATGCCTCTACGCGAGAGAAAGATCTGGCCTGGATAGAATCAGCCGCCAAAGATTTTGATGTAAGTACCAACTTACGAGAAGATGTGGCGATGTTAGCTGTCCAGGGACCATTAGCTCGTGAAAAAGTCAGTTCAATACTGAATAGCAATGATGCAGCTGAAGCAATGGGTCTGGGTATTTTTGTGGGTAAACAGATAGCTGAGCTGTTTATTGCAAGAACAGGATATACCGGGGAAGATGGTTTCGAGATCATGTTGCCTTTGACCGAAGTGGAGAGCATCTGGAACAAACTTCTTCAGGCGGGTGTTGCACCCTGTGGACTTGGTGCCAGAGATACCCTTCGTCTTGAAGCCGGCATGAATTTGTATGGTAATGATATGGATGAAACCATTTCACCCTTTGAGGCCAATATGGGCTGGACCGTTGCCATGGAACCCGCTGAAAGAAAATTTGTCGGTCGAGAAGCGTTGGAAACTCAAAAAGCAGCCGGTGTTAAAAGAAAGTTAGTCGGGTTGGTGTTGCAGGGTAAGGGTGTATTGCGGGCACATCAAAAAGTGATTGTGCCAGGCGTAGGTGAAGGTGAGACTACCAGTGGAACTTTTTCACCGACTTTAAAACAGGGTATTGCCATGGCCAGAGTTCCCAAAGAGACCGCTGAAGAAGCTTTTGTGGAGATTCGAGGCAAAGAAGTTCCAGTAAAAGTTGTAAAAGCCGGTTTCGTCAGACACGGAAAATCAGTATTATAGGCATAATCGCATACCGGCGAATTATCTAATTCATAATATATCGACCGAGAGGACAATTTGATGAGTAATATTCCCGCAGATCTCCTTTATAGTAAAGATCACGAATGGGCCCGTTTGGAAAAGGATGGCAGTTATACCATTGGTATCACTGAACATGCTCAGGAACTGCTGGGCGACATGGTTTATATTGAATTGCCTGAAGAAGGTGTTGCACTGGTGGCCGGTGATGAAGCCGGTGTTGCTGAATCGGTAAAAGCGGCATCAGATATTTTTACGCCATTATCCGGAGAAGTTATAGCGGTTAACGAAGATTTGGAAGATGCACCGGAGATGGTCAATAATACGCCCTATGACGATGGCTGGATGTTCAGAATCATGCCTTCGGATGAATCTGAAATCTCGGAAATGTTATCTGCCGAAGAATATGCAGAGTTTATTGAAAACGAAGATCACTAATTAACCAGTGAGCAAAGGCTTCTGATTTTCAGAAGCTTTTGTGATCTTAACTATCTGTAATTGAGCTATATAACTATTTTTTTCTTTATTAACTTTGCAGATTTCTGATGTTTTTATAACGGGATATGCAATTGCGGTAATTAAATATGAGCCCTTCTTCTCAATCAACTATCGATACCCTACCCCTGACATCACTTCAACAAAATGATGCGTTTATCAGTAGACATATTGGCCCCGATGAAAAACAGACCAGTGAAATGCTGGCGTTTGTTGGTGCTTCTTCCCTTGATGACCTGACCCGGCAGATTGTGCCTGAAAGCATTTTACTCCCCGAAGATATTGGCCTGAAACCAGCTAAAAATGAAGAAAATGCCTTATCCTATCTGAAACAGATAGCAGATAAGAATAAAATTTATCAAAGCTATATCGGTATGGGCTATCACCCCACCTGCTTACCTAAAGTGATTCAGAGAAATGTACTGGAAAATCCGGGCTGGTATACGGCGTATACTCCTTACCAACCGGAAATTGCTCAGGGCAGACTGGAGGCATTGCTGACTTTTCAACAACTCACACTGGATTTAACCGGGCTTGATCTGGCCAGCGCCTCTTTATTGGACGAAGCGACTGCAGCGGCTGAAGCAATGGCCATGGCTAAACGGGTCAGTAAAAAC
>DRNA01000442.1 GCA_011322365.1 Aeromonadales bacterium
CTTCTTTTTCTTTTAAGATACTTTCAATCAATGCTATCTGTTGATCGGTGATTTTTTGCACTTCATCTTCAGCTTTATGAGCCTCATCTTCACTGATTTCCTTTTCTTTCAAATATTCCTTTATGGTGCTGATAGCATCACGCCTGATATTTCTTACAGAAACCCGCCCCTGCTCAGCCTCTGCACGTACGATTTTAATCAGATCTTTTCTGCGTTCTTCAGTTAAGGGTGGAAGCGGAACCCTTATTACCTGACCCGCTGAAGAAGGGTTAAGACCTAATCCACTGGTAAGAATCGCTTTTTCTACGGCCTGAATCATGGTTTTCTCCCATGGCGTTACCGTAAGTGTGCGAGCATCTTCAATATTAATATTAGCGACCTGTGTCAACGGTGTCTCCGAACCGTAATAATCAACTGTAATCTGTTCCAGCAGACTGGGATGAGCTCGCCCCGTACGTATTTTACTCAAATTATGCTTGAAAGAATCTATTGATTTACCCATTCGGGATTTTGCATCGGTCAATATCTCATTTATCATCATTAAATCCTCAAACTTTGTATCATTTTACAGTTGATACCCATTTAGATGGGTATTTACACATATTCTCTTTTTTTCATTTAATTTCAGTTTTTCTATGCTGATTTACTCGATTACTGTTCCTTCTTCTTCTCCGGTAACAACTTTTAACAGATTACCCGGCTGTTGCATACTAAAGACGCGGATCTTTTTATCATGATCTCTGGCCAGAGCAAATGCTGTTAGATCCATTATTTCGAGTTCACGCTCCAGAACCTCGGCATAAGATAATCGGTCAAAACGTGTTGCTTCAGGGAATTTTACCGGATCTGCAGAGTACACACCATCAACTTTAGTGGCTTTTAAAATGGCATCGGCATCAATTTCAATTCCTCGTAAGCAGGCTGCGGTATCAGTGGTAAAAAAGGGGTTTCCAGTACCTGCACCTAAAATAACTACCTCTCCACTCTCCATATATCTCATGGCATAGCGCCTGTCGTAATCATCACAGACACCCGTTAAAGAGACAGCTGACATTACTCGTGTAGGTAAACCTGCACGCTCAAGAGCATCCTGTAATGCCAATGAATTCATGACGGTTGCCAGCATACCCATATGATCACCAGCTACCCGGTCCATACCTGCATCGGCCAGAATCTGGCCTCGGAACAGGTTACCACCACCAATTACAATCCCTGTCTGAACACCTAACTCAATTAACTGTTTGATTTCGAAAGCCATGCGATCCAATACTTTCGGATCGATACCAAAACTCTCATCACCCATCAGAGCTTCACCGGATAGCTTTAGCAAAATTCTTTTGTAAATTGGTCTGATGTTGTTATCAGTCATTTTTGTCACCCTGAAAAGTTATACTACTTTTTAAACTGTTTGTGTAATTATTCTCTAAATAACCTATCTTGTCTTTTGTTGATCGAGCTTATCATTATTCAGTGTTATTTGTTCAATTTCGTCATGAAGAATGATGGATACTGGCTTAGTGTCAATATCAAAGTAAAAGTTGCAGATAAAATAAAGGCCCCAAACTTAACTTCTTAAAGATGAGGCCTTTATAATCACAATATGTACTAACCTTTTATTTGAGACATCACTTCAGCCGCAAAATCTTCTTCTTTTTTCTCTATACCTTCACCAACTTCAAATCGATAAAATTTGACAACTTTTGCCTCATTATCTTTAAGTAATTTTTCAATTTTCATTGAAGGGTCTTTAATAAAAGGCTGCCCTTCCAGGCTAACTTCTCCCACATATTTTTTCATTCTACCTTCAATCATTTTTTCAATAATATTATCCGGCTTACCACTTTCACGAGCCTGGGCAGTAAAAATTTCTTTTTCCTTTTCCAGCAATTCTGCAGGAACATCATCGGGCGAAATTACTTCAGGTGCACTCGCTGCCACATGCATGGCAATATCACGAGCTAATTCATCATTACCACCCTCAAGTGAAACCACAACCCCTATACGTCCACCATGAATATAAGTAGAAATCAAATCACCTGCAACATATTCAATCCGACGTAACTGAATATTTTCACCAATTTTAGCCACCAGCGTTTCACGAGCATCCGCAACTGTAGCACCTGAAGCTGTGGTCAACGCCATGAGTGATTCAATGTCAGCCACTTTATTCGCCAACGCCAGATCGGAAACTTCATTTGCAAAGGCGAGGAAGTTTTCATCACGTGATACAAAATCTGTCTCACTGTTAACTTCCAGAATAATACC
>DRNA01000443.1 GCA_011322365.1 Aeromonadales bacterium
ACTTAACGGATTATTTGCCATTTTACCCATTAATTTTTGCGTTGTTGTAACTGTTTGATTTTTCTAAATTGTTAAAGAGCTTATAATTTTTTGGTCAAAATCATTTTATGCCTTAATTGAAGGACTTTTTGGGGATATATTTAACAGATTTATTAAATCGATGACCATTTCAATCTGTTAAAGCGGCTTAAATCCTGGTCGGACGTTATCCACTCGCTTCCGGTTTCTATTGCCAGTGCTGCATGATAGGCATCAGGAATATCGCCGTAAAGTCGTTCCATGAGCCAGAGCGTATTGCTTTGCCTTCTCCATGAGTTGATCATCCAGGCGGATAGTGGTTCTCATATGTCACCTCATCATTTATTGCGTCAATATATCAATTTTAGGATAAATACATCTCAAAGTTAAAAACAACCATTAAAACCAGGGAACGGTGGCGGTTTTGCTTAGGCCATAACAATCAAAGCCCACTTGAAACGGCGAGTCGCAAAACGTTTGCTGAATAAATAATCGGAACTTGTTCTTTTCGCCCGATTCTGTTTGTTGCTGGCTTTCCATGTGTATAAATGGCAAATCGCAGTCTTGATACAAATTATTTTTCTTTCTGAACTTGATAACTTCTTCAAGTGGTTTATTCAAATGCTCGGTCAGGATTTCTGCTTTTTTTGCGGCGGATTTAACCTGCTTTCGACTAAAACAGCAGTATTTTGTAACATTTGGCACGGCTTTAATGGATCGGATATGACAATAGTCCTCCAAACGTGACAGGCGAGTGACTGTATCAAATTGTTGCAATTGCTTTTCGGTCTCTGCCAGCAGACGCAGCTTTTTCCCCAAAGGAAAACGATTGGCTTTATTGGGCGTATAAACATATTCGGGGAAAGAGACAGCTATGGCGGAAGTGCCATCGGGTTGCTTGTTGTCTGCCAAACCAATGTGGACTTGTATATAAACCTTATGCCAGAGAAAGGCTAAATAGACTTCGGCATCGGGTATTAAGGTAATATCTTGATAATATTTCATTATTTTGACCTGCTGAAAACGCCACCGCGGATAAGATTGGCGACGACATAGTTTTTATCTTCTTGTTTCAATTCACCACCATTGACCCAATTTATTATTAATGTGTATAAGTCCTCATCCTTAGCCCGATAAGCGCAACCCCATTGTGTTACAGAGCCATAAGGTTCGATGGCAATTGGTCGCCTTTGTTTGTCTGTAATGGTATCCGGCTTGACCTCATCCTCAGCCTTGCCGCTTTTGTTTGTTTTGGTAGATTTAATGAGTACATTATTATCGTACCAATCATCAATGGTGCGAATGGCATTGCCGATTTTGACATTGTGCATAGCCGCACAACCATTAAGCTGAAACAAGGTTTTCCCTTTTTCATTCATATTCATTTCTTCGGAAGGAAAAACATGCTGATTTAAGCCGATATTGACATACGTATCCACTTTGATGAACGTGAAATCATTGTCGCTCAACAATCCTTTTCTGATAATAATTGCCAAGGCTTTAACATTTTCACAATCACAATTCTTATCAAAATCTTTTAATGCGTAATCATAGGCTTTAAATTCCAGAGGCTTAGACTTAGGATCATCATTAAAAATATGAATGGTAATATCTTTAGCGCCGACACGGTTGCGCCATAAAAAACGGCCATTGGCAATATTGTAAGCATAGCGAAAAGCCAGGGTTTCTATACCTTCATTTTCATCATCTTTAAATTGCTGAACGCATTTTTTTATGGTAGAGCCAAAAGTAAAATCATTACAGGCATAAGGTTCTCCCAAATTACCAACGATCCTGAGTGTAAAACTGAGTTTCAAGGTATCGTTGCCTAGCAATAACGTTGCATCATCATTACCGGATGAAACCGGATTGGGTTCCACTTTTTTCTTGTCATCAATCCCTTCCGCGCTTTGTGTGGAACGGTTAAACCTGGGTGTTATTTCAATTTTATTCCACAGCTTTCTTTGATTGGCTTCTCTTTCCTTTATTTTTTTTGTCCGCTCTGTTTCATCTTCAATTTTCAATTCCTCAAAGGTGGGTACATCGTCCCAGTTGCCCGAATACATCAGGCCATCGGAGGGTTCCAGTTTGCGTTCAAAAGACAACATGCTGGGTAGTTGCAATCTGTTAGTGTTAGGGTTCTTTGTGGTTTTTGTCATGAGTATTTCTCCAAGGTTAAGGTTAAATTTATTTAAAAGTCGTCATCAGGGTTTTGGGTGCTGATATTGGGTGCGCTGTCTTCACCAGGCTCTGATACAGGCGGATTTTGCGTACACAAATACCAGTTTTTTTCATAATGGTAATGCCAAAGGCACGCATTTAGTTCATCATTGGTTTTTACACGATGTATACTTTGCCATTCGCCGATACTGTGTACTGCTTCTACAAAACAAACGTCTGGTTGTGGATCGTCTGGTATTCCATTTGTATATGACATTCTTACGTTGCTAATTTCCTTATGCTTAAATTCTTTAGATATTGCCTTGTACCCAATCATAATGGGGACTAAATAGCCGCTTTCAGGTTTGGCGACATATTCCCAGTCAGCTTCTGTTTCTTGAGCTGGCGAGCAGTAATCCTGCCATTGTGCGAATAATTTTTTTGTTTGCTTGTTGTTTTCCAGTGCTGCAAAGTGCTGTTTTAGTTGTTCGGGAATACGCGCTTGCTGAAAGGGTTCTTTAAGATGATCTTCCCATTTTTGCATTAATTCATCCGGTTCTGAGTCATCGGCCTGCTGCTTTGCGCGTTGTTGAAAATATTTAATAATTAAATCCGATTTGGGTCGGGCTTGTTGTTTCAGGCAACAAAAGTCCAGCCAGGCATCCAGCAACTCGGCATTTTCATTCTCGTCTTTTAAGGTTTTATAGTGTTTTTCCAAATGCTGGGTGCGTTCCTGCAATACAAACCCAGGCAATAAACGGCGTTTGATTTTGCTTAAATTAATTGCATCATCAGAAAAATATTCAATCTGTTTGATGTCAAGAATCGTGCCGCCAGCCAAACGTTGCATGAGACAGTTTTTTTGTAACCATTGGATAAAACGAAACTCTGCCGTGCCGCCAAGATAGCCTTTGCAACCGATAAGCAAAGAAACTGTCATATTTATTTTTCCCTCTTCAATCACGGGTGGCGTGTTGACTTTGTTTTTACTGTCTTCTTTATGTTGATAGGCGGGGTTTTTGCTCTGGGTAAATTCATGTTCGCCGTAAGTGCTGTAAGTATGCACCTGATGGCTATGTGCGATAACGGCACAACCCGATAGGTGAATGTCAGCAAACTCCTTGTGATCCGCTAATTTGCGAGCCAAAAGGTGGGTGAAGCCCAGAAAATGCGTTATGGCTGGAAAGCCCCAGGTAAATCCGGCAATGGCATTGGCATTTTGGACTTTAATTCGATTCAATAAAATAAAGTGACTCATGCTTGCGTCTCCTCGGCAGTATTTTCGGGTTTGAGTTCAATCATTTCGCAATGCTCCCTTAGAGGCGTAGCAAATAAGCGTTGCCAAAGGCGGGTATGCTCGTGTTGCGGGGTGAATTGCTTATCTCCTGCCAATTTACGCTTTAACCACTGTGCAAAATCGTGACGGATGACACTTTGCCAATCTCTCGTTTTACGTTGGTTCTGAAAGGCTTTGTCATCCCGATACGGATCAAGAAAATATTGATGTTCGTCTTTAAGTTTTATGCTCTCAATATCTGTCCAGCCGGGTCGCAGGTTCTGAATACTGCCGACATAGAACAGCACTTCATCGATGATGCTGCTAAAACCATTTTCGTTATCTTCTTGTACTTTACTAACAATCCACTCTTCTCGCGTGGGGTCTTTGATGCTCAATCCCAAACGCTCAAAACGTAATAAATATTCGCGCAGATAATGAATATCATTATTAAGTGAAGGCGTTGAAAAGTAATCGAATAAGGATTCTTTATCTACAGGCGCTTTTAATTGGCTTTGCCAGGTGGGTGGCTGTGAGGAAAAAAGGTAGGCTCTTCCTCCACGGTCAGCATTTAACATGGAAACATTTCTTGGGTATTCTCCACCGAAATTTTGAATACCAAGGTTTGTATAATTAATTATAGTGTTTGGGTGATATCTAGCTGGTTTATCTTTTTCTTGTTTTGCTTGTTCCTTAGAACTTTTTTGCTCTTCTCCATATTTAATAAAATCAATCGTTAAAAATAATTCTTCTGCCAGTGAAGATGGAAATAATGGTGTAATTAAATGATAAACCGTATCTTTTATTGAAATTTGTTGGCTTGGTGTAGTTAGTGGAAAATAAATTTGTTTAGCTTTATCCGCAGTTTTTATTTCAGCTAAATGAACCACATTTTTCAATACTTCTTTCCAATTATTAAACTCATCATCATTCGCTTTAAAAGCCTTAAGAAAATCAAATTCATTATTATTAATTAAGTCAACGATCTGAGTTTGGTGTAGTGATAGCCCTAAAAAACGGGATATAGATATCAAGGCTCCATCATTATGTGCAAGATCAAAGACAAGCCTCTTCTTCAACGAAGATGTCGTAAGTAACAAATCATCAGATTTCTCTTTTAACTCAATGCTTGCTGCTTCAGCGGAACTATGGCTAAATTTTAAAACATGCGTCGCTTTTGATATTTTATGAGATTCTTTAATTGGCGCTTTTTTGTTCTCTTTATCTGTAATTTTATTTAACCATTCTCTTATTTCGGTTAAAGGAGCCTTGCCCCTTAGTTCTTGCAACTCTTTCAACTTTTTATTTTTAGCTGAGATTAGTTTGTCTTTTTTTTTGCTATCTTTTTCAGGCTTGATTTCTTGTTGCTTTTTTTTGACATAATCATTGGCTTTGTAAAGTTTTGATTGTGCCATTTTAGTCTCGAAAAAATGCACAATCACTTGTTCCCAGTTTTGAAATTGGCTTTGTTCTTCGCTCACGCTATTCTCCTATTTCTTTAAAAAGCCCCAGGTTTTCATGGTAGCTATAGTTTTCTATTTTATCTTTGTTATACTCGACAATCCGTACTTCACCAAAACGATGGCTGATTCCATTCAGCGATAAGCTCATTTCATTGGCGAGCTTTTGGTAAATGTTTTGGGTGCTTAAATCAAACCAGAAATTACAATTCTGCCCAAAATTAATTGATACGTTTTCATTAATATTTATTCCGCTGACCTCACCAAATTTTGGCGGGGAAACATGTTCATTTTTCCATTTCCAATAGGGTTCGGAATGGTTACTGTCCAGAAAACGGTAATAGGCTTCATCTTTTTTAGATTGCCTGAACCGTTGTTGTCTTTGCATTTCGCCACACCATGAAGGGGGGTGCCACTGTTTTTCTTTTGTCCAGGATTTTGGTTTCTCCCACCATAATAAAGCGGCTTCATCAGCGGCCAATAATCTATGTGCCAGTGCCTTATGTTCTAATCCATTAAGTTTGTTAAATGTATAAAAACCAGAACTATCTTTTTTTTCGGATAAATCCCAATCATCAGGTAGTCTGATTCGATTGATTGCGTTGATAATCTTGTATTGGTCTTCGGTCAACGCCAGATTCAAATCATGCTGATCTATCAGTAATTTATATTTTTGTGTTTTATGTTTTTCGCCTGTTTCAAATCCAGGTTTTTCAAAACAGATGGATTTCCCTTTAAGCGCCTTATAATTTTCCGGTAGTAGCAAAATATTAGGTGTTTTTGGAAGATAGTCATCATCATACCGATGCCGCAAAACGCGGCCAGCCAATTGTATGATGGAACGCATGGAACTGGGTTCAACAATTGCCCAATCATAATCATGGTCTCGACCAACTTCGGCAACGGGTGAAGCTAATACCACAAAAATATGATTTTTTTGAGGGTTTTCCTGAAACTTTTCTATGATGCCTTCATGTTGCCAAATGGCTTCAGGTTCATTACGTTTAAGTATCCTGTCTAACTGGTTTTCCAGATACGAACGAATCGCCAAGGGATAGCGGCTGTGATAAACGCAATAATGAATACAGATGTCTGCATGGTTTGAACCCAATTTCAATAATTTTCTGGCAATCGCAATCAGCGGATCAATATTGGCAAAACGCACCAGACCAATAGATAGGGTTTTACCTGCCTGCTGTTGTAGATGATTTTGGTGCAGGTCAAAAATACTTTGATGTATGGATTGTGCCAGTGCGTCAATTACAGGCTCGCCATTGAGCTCTATTTTCGGTATCAGCGCACCTTGCCTGAAAGGTTTATTTTTTTCTTTTAAAAATTTAATGCGTTTTTTAACAAATTGTTCATGCGTTTTTTTAAATTCACAGTTGTCTTTGATGGCTTTGGGTTGAAAGTTGTTATTGTCATCCTCATCAAACCAGGCGCACATCACTTCGCCGTTCCAACCATCCAGATTGGCTTTTGCATAATCACTCCAACCCTTTTTATAAGCTCTAAACAATGCATTTGCCAATGCTGGGGGCAAGGTAGCTGTTGAAAGCAGGACTCGGCTACCGGAAAGCCCCGCCCAATGCACCAGTCGGCAGAGTGCTGGTAGGTCGTTCAAGTCAAAATCATCCGGTTCATCCAGCACCAGATCAGAGGTCAATAGTCGCAACATGGCGGGTATATGTTTGCCGCCTTTGGTACCTTCTGTTGCGGGAATTAAGTGGTCAATGGTACAAACCAGGACGGGGGCATGAATAAGTTTATTCAGTCTGTCATTGTTTTTTGTCCACTCTATCAGGCTATGGTCAAAATCGTTGATTTCATAATCAAGGTATAAGTCTTTATCAAGTTGATCTTCTTGGGATTGGCTTCCTGTTGCTTCGGCTTCATTTTCAGGCTGATGTTTATTTTGCTCGTTTTCAAATAGTTGTTTAACGGCATCACCACCGACCATAATAGCCAGCTCTTTATCATCCATATTGAACTCTCGCCGATATTCACGACCCGTCTGTAAGGTCAAAGTACGCAAGCCCAGGGCTACACTGAAACGCTTACGCCCGGTTTGCTCACCCAGAGCATACATGATTTTGGCATTGGCTCGGGTTTTTCCTTTACCTGTTGAAGCCATGTTGATACCGAAAAAGCCGTGTTCTATGGTTTGTTTGCCAATTTCGGAAGCCAGTTTTTTAGCGCGATCTTGCCATTTATAGATTTTTTCCAGTTGCCTGATTTTTTCTTTGTCATCCAGTTCTTTTTCCAGAGTTTCTTTAACTGATTTACCCAAATAGTCGTTTTCCAAGGGTTTTAATGTGGAGTTTAGTTTTGGCAGTGCTTCTGCAATCTTTAAAGCATGGTGGCCGACGCCAATTAAATGTTCATCCAGTTGTTGTTTAAACTGCTTTTTAAAATTTACGGTATGCGTATTGGCATGAACCAGATAATTTTCATCACGCCATTTTTCTGAATCTTGTTCTTTTGCCTCTTCCCTTGTTAGTGAAGAATAGTAATGGTCAGCCAGGATTAAGCACAGTCTTGAAAGATGTGTGGTAAATAATTCATCATTGAGCCAATCGGTCTGCTGGTATTTTAGCCAGCTTTGTATTTCCAAGAGTGTTTTGGAAGCTAATGATCGTGTCATTAAACGCCAAGATTGGCTCTTATAGGGAAGTGGTTTAAATGACCAGTTTTTTGTAATCAGAGGTTTTAAGTCTTCGTCTTGACAATTATGAGAATTCCAGACTGCACTAAAGCCTTTTGTTGAAAACCATTCATCCATGTATTGCATAGGTGGCGGATTATTCATGGTGCCTTTCCATCCAGGGTATAACGGTAATTTATGATGGGTCAGAATTAACCAGCCCACTAATCGGGCAAATGGCGGAAGATGTTGTAAAGGATGGTTATCTTCCATATTATCAGTTTGATCTTTAAAGCAGTCAGAATAATCTTCCAGCTTGATGGTACTCAATGCCTCAAGCCATTGAGAATCCAGTTTTTCTGTTTGGCAGGTAGATTCTACAAATGTCTGAAATAGTCGCAGTGAAACCCACTCATGACGGTAAGGTTCGTAATGCTTGCTGTTTTTTATTTTGGGGTCCAGTTTTTCTTGAAATAGCTCATTAGCTTTGCCAAAGTCATG
This sequence comes from Aeromonadales bacterium, assembly GCA_011322365.1. Classification (GTDB taxonomy): domain Bacteria; phylum Pseudomonadota; class Gammaproteobacteria; order Enterobacterales; genus DRNA01. The sequence continues at coordinate 8,060 of DRNA01000443.1, forward strand.
AAAGAGTCCGGCAATGGTGGCAGCATATTTAATAATTTTTATCGTTTTCCAGCGATTGTTATCCATAAACTGCTCTATTTCAGATTCCGTATAATTCACTGGCACAATCCCTTCGTCATTAAATTTATCCTTGCTCCCTACCACCCAAAGCAACTCACTGCGACTCCGACTCCTGATCCAGTGACAACTTACTGCGGTATTTTTAGTTGCTGTTTTTCTAAGTAGTTTTTTTGTAGCCTTTAATCCCTGTTCTGTGATCACGGTTTGCCAGGTGCGGTTGCCTATGCGGTTGGCGAAGGCATCGAGTACTCGCCGAGTTTTATTCAACGCTTTTTTCTCGCATTGTGAAACGAAGGTGACCATCATGGGTGTACACCTCCGGCCTTCAGTTGAAATAACATCAAATTAGATGCATAATGATGATTGTTTTGATGCAATGGTGATAAATATGCGTACCACGGTAAATATTGATGATGAATTGTATAAAGAGGCTGTGCAGCTAGTCGGTACAAGTGAAAAAACGGCGCTGGTGCGAGAGGCGCTGAAAGCCTTGATCGAAAGAGAAAGTGCCAGACGGTTGGCAAAACTCGGCGGTAGCGAGCCTGAACTGAAAAATATGCCCCGGCGGCGTATTGCATAATGAGGGTTCTGGTCGATACTTCGGTCTGGATTGATTTTTTGCGTGCAGGTGACAGGCAGCTTTCCGGTTTGCTGACATCCTTTACAGTTTGCATGCATCCCATGGTGCTGGGCGAGCTTGCCTGCGGCAATTTGAAAAATCGCGAGCATTTACTGGAATTATGGAAAAAACTGCCTTCAGTCGTTGAGGCTTCGCATAACGAAGTCTTGTATTTTCTTGAGCAGAATAAATTATCTGGTAAAGGTATTGGCTTTATTGACCTGCATTTGCTGGCGTCAACTGCATTGACCGATGCAACACTTTTATGGACGCGGGATAAACAGTTACATTTTGTTGCTGCCGAATTAAACATCGCCTACTCCCCCTCCTGAGATTTGTCCCTGGCTTGTAATGCCGCTTGCTTAACACTATCAAACATAAAATCCAAAGCCTTATGCTGAGTAAAATTTTGTAGGCATTGTTGGCGGAATTCTTGTTCTGTTGCGCCTTCTTTTGCACAAATAAACGCCCAGGGCAGTATTAAAGTATCTTTGACCAGATCAGCTACATCAAATACCAGTGCCCCGCGCCTGGTTTTTCCATGCATTACGGCAAATCCATGCGGTATACCAAGTACCCAGAGCGTGGTGGCGGCAAGCCCATAAGCCAGGTAATTGCCATGGTTTAAAAAATCATTGGCGATATCGGATGAGTCATGTTGCCGTTTGAAGTCTTTGATTTTGGTATTAGTGGCCGCTATTCGATACAGGTTTTTGGTGAGTGCCATTTCATCAGTAAGCAGTTTGTTTACTGTAGGAGCCTGTTTAATTTTTTTAGCAAATTGTTTGAGTAATGATTTATCTGGGTAAAAACCTTCAGCCTGAAGGTTCTGGTCTTTTCTCCAGACTTTTTCCATGTAATCTATGCGCCATTGTTGGAATTGTTTAGCGACTTTCAGGCGTTTTGCGTCATCAAACCAGAAGGATAACCAGGCTTGAATATACTCAGTGGGGCGATATTCGCTTTGTGGTGTTAACCATTCAATTTCATTTGCTGCAATTAAGGGCGTTCCTCCAGTACCGCTAAAACCGATTAATACGCCTGCCTGAGCCAACATTCTGACAGCTGCCTGGGTAATGGAAGTTCCTGTACCTAAAAGGATGCAAGTGGTGTTGGCGATAGGAATGTTCCAGTATTGTTTTTCTTTTTGTTCTTCAGTAAGGTAGAGTACACGTCCATTTTTCTGCATCACACGGCACATTTCCAGATAATAAATATTGGCACGTTTGGAATGTAATATGGCCTTAAGATCGGTTAGTTGTTCCATTATCCCTTTATCCGTCTGTTAATTGCTGTTATTTCGTTTTTCTGTGGTAATTTTGTTTCTTCATTTACGGACTACCTTAGCAACTTCCCTTAAGACCAACAATACTACCCACTTGAATAGGTCGCTTTTTCAGGCAGATACAATGCTGAAAGTTAGTGCAAACAGCATTTCTTGAATTTTTTACCACTACCACAGGGGCAGGGATCGTTTCTGCCAATTTTTTTATTTGAACGCACAAAGGGCAGTATTTGAGGTTCTTCGAAGAGTAATTCCTCATCGGTGAGTTCGGGATAATTGGATCCCAGGGCTTCGTTTTCAGCATCAATTAATGCCTGGGAGATGAGGCCACAGATTATGATGCTTTCTTCCAGGCAGTCAAAAATTCCGTCGAGATCATCTGGCGAGGTGCCTTCTTTGACGGCTGTTTCACTATCTGCAATAGTTTCTACGATATAAAGTATGGCATCTAATTGTTCTGGAAGTGGTTCCAGTGTTAGGGTGGTATCCGCTTCAGCATCTGGATAAAATTCCAGGTAATCACACCAGAGATCTTCGCTGGCACTAAAACCCATAAGGAATCCTTGACACCAGTTTTCAATATTAACTCTTTTTTCTGCTGATTTATGGTAGCTTGTATCGCAGGGAAAGCTACATTTCCGGGAGAGTATTTCCTCTGTGTGAGTATTACTCAGCGCAAAAAGTGCCTGGAGAAACTGGCTAGCCTCTTTGAGATCTTTGTAGTTGGGATCTTCACCGCCAAAAATGTCTGTAGCATAGTTAGCTACTAAATTGAATTCCGGTAGCAGCGTGATGGCGCGTACAAATCCATCAAGTTGCATAAAATTCATTGTCTCTGGTGGCCGGGCAGGGGCTGTTAAAATATTGTCAAGCTGTGTTTTGAGTGTTGGACTCCATCGTGGCATTTCTCGCATAAAATCCTCTTTGATGCGTGTGAACGGGTAATAAGCATCACCATAAAACCCTATATGAAAAAAGTCAAACAGATTCCGGGATTAAAACCGGCACGGGTGCATCCAGGTAATCGCAGACGGTGCGGATGAGTTCGTATTCGTCTATGGATACTTTTTTATCCCACAGGGCACAATCTGCCATGGCCTGTATAACTACTTTTTGTAATAAAGGGGGGAGACGACTTATCTGTAACAGGGCACTGTGTACGATAACTGGATCAAAATTTTCCAGGTTGATATGGGAGACTTCACCCAGGGCAAACTGGCGCATGATACTTTGAAACTGTTGTCTGGCGGTGAGAGGATCGGTATGGGATGCCTGTACCAGAGTGGCGAATAAATATTCCAGTTCAGTTTTAATTTTTTTCAATGAATTAATACGAGAACGTTTGACCACAGGTTCAAGTCGATGTTTTAACAGAGCGTAAATTAGATACTCTGAGAGGTTAATAGTTTTATTATTTTTAATAATCGCTAGCACGTCCTGAAAAAAATTATTTTTTTCATCTGATGTCATTAACTGTAAGGTCGGTATCACGTGGTTAAATAAAGGCAGGCGGATCCAGCCTTTAAGTGGCAATAACGCTTCAGTCCATTTCACCAGTTGTTGAAAATCCTGCTCAGTGAGTTTATTTTTAAAAAATGTCTTCAGTGTATTCCAGTCATCAGGTTCCGCATGAACAAGCAAACTGAAAATTAATAGCTGGCTATGTTTAATATCAGTAATAGATTGTTGCCAGATCGTTTGAGGAATTTTATTTAAGATGATTTCAGCTGATTTTAAATTGTCATCAGTTGGTTTGCCAATGGAAGCTACGAGATGATCGGCAGTAGCTTGCTGTGGCAGATGTTTACTTGATATAACAGCCGACGTTGCAGAATTTATTTTGCTGGATGAAAAGTCAGCATCACTTTGAGAAGCAAACCCTGCTGTTGTCGCAAAGTTTTGTGTAGCTGTCTGTGATTGATTAAAATGTGGCTCCTTATCCCGATGGTTGTCTACATTATTTTGTGCCCTGTTTTGAGTATTAGTAAATTTTCTTTGAGTAAAATCATAATTTGGATTTAGCGCACGCACACGATCTTCAATAGGAGGGTGGGTTGCCAGTAAGCCGCTAAATGACATTTTAATCGGCATTTGAAAACACATGTGGCTCATATCTTCGGCGTGAGAGTTCTGTAATAAACCGTGGTTGGCATCTTGTTGAATATGAACCAGAGCATCGGCTATTCCATCTACATCCCGGGTGAATTGTACTGAGGAAGCATCGGCAAGATACTCTCTCTGTCGGGAGATGCTGGCTTTAATGAGCCGACCAAAAAATAGCCCGATATAACCAACGGCGAACAGTGTTGCCCCCAGGACCAGTACAAATAATAAAATGTTTCCGCTATTATTTTTTGAGCCTCTTGAACTGCGAAAACCACCGGAACGTCCCAGTAGACGCATAAGAAAATAACCCATTTGTCCTACAAATAAGATACCGGCAAGAATTCCAATCAGTCGAACATTAATACTCATATCGGAATTAAAAATATGACTGAATTCATGACCTACGACACCCTGTAGTTCATTCCGGCTTAATTTTTCCAGGCAACCTCGGGTGACAACCAGCGCGGTCATGGAAGGTTTTAATCCGGCAACAAAGGCATTGATGGCCTGTTCTTCATCCATTACATAGACGGTTGGCATGGGCATGCCGGAGGCGATTGACATTTCTTCAACCACATTCAGTAAACGTCTTTCCAGGGTATTACGAGAGGTGTTTTTTATATGACGAGCGCCCACCATTTTAGCAACAGCACTACCACCACTACTTAAGCGGGCCGATTGAATCACGCTGGCAAAAAAGATGACTATAAGTACTGCGCCAGTTGTCAGCCAGCTATAAGATGAATAGGGCCAGTCGGAAAGCGGCATGGCAAACATGCCAGCAGTGATACCGGCAAACCAGACGGCCACGTTTATAGCCAGTACAATACAGATAATGGCCAACAGAAAATAGATCACCAACGTACGAGTTTTGGTGTGCGCCTTATCTTGCAGTTCAAAAAAATCTGCCACTTGAGGATCCTGATTGACCTGAGGTTAACTAATCAAATGAAACTTTGACAGCTTCTCTAACTTCCGGTTCATCCACCTCAAACAGTTCTGCCGGGTTAAAACCAAAGCCGCCTGCAATGAAACTGTTAGGAAATTGTTCACGATAGGTATTATATGTCATGACGGCATCATTAAATGCCTGTCTGGCAAATGAGACCTTATTTTCAGTTGAAGTGAGTTCTTCCATTAATTGTTGCATGGTCTGATTGGCTTTCAAATCAGGATACCCTTCAGACAGTGCAAAGAGTTTTCCCAAGGTACCGGTTAACATACCCTCGGCACCTGCCAGGGTTTGAATCGCTCCGGCATCACCGGGATCAGATGATGCCGCTTTTGTCGCACTCACAGCCTGATTTCGTGCTTTAATAACGTTTTCCAGTGTTTCACTTTCGTGTTTCATATAACCTTTGGCTGTGGCAACCAGGTTGGGGATGAGATCATGACGTCGGGTGAGTTGGACATCAATTTGAGCAAAGGCATTTTTAAAGCGATTTCTCAATGAAACCAGCTTGTTGTAAATACCAATAAAATAGAAAAATACTAAGGCTATTATGCCTAAGGCAATCCAGAAACCCATTATGCGCTCTCCTTCTGTTTAAGTTGGTCAATTTTCTGATTGAGGTCATATTTACTGTCAGTGACAATGGCCTCAAGTACTTTTACCCGTTCTTCAAGGTTATCAATCTGTTTCTGTTGATTCATGCTTTCTTCAGCGGAAACACCTTTGGCTTTATTTTCCTTGATCCAGGTTTGATAGACGCCGGCAAGAATACCGACAATTGAAACGACAGTGACAAATTCCCATAGATTCATGATGTTTCCCCAGTTAGTGTTTCTGACAGGTATTCAGTTGTGCTGAAATATCCCGAGTTCTGTTATATAAAGTAGCATAGGCCCGACTGTTTATACCAGAAATGAGCGATTATTATTGTATGAATCTGTTGCATTTGACACGTTTTGAAACAATAAGGCGGCCAAATGGCCGCCTTATTTTACGCTGAAATTACAAATTATTGCTTAATGGGCAAGGGTTTCAGCGTTAGTGGGTCTTTCAGAGGCAGCTGTATTAATTGACTTCCGGCAACTTCTTCTAATGTGCCATGTTCGCCGTCCCCTTTTTTTACTTCATCCAGTGCCCCTACTACCAGGATACGCATCTTATCGGGATGCAGATATTTTTTTGCTACTTGCTGGATAGAGTCTTCTGTTAGGGCCATTACTTTGCTTTCAAAAGTACTCCAGTAATCCGCTGCAACATGGGCTAAATCATCGGCGACAAAGCGTTGAACTTTTGCATCCGCACTTCGGAAAACGTTTCCTAAAATTGAGTTTACACTCTGTTTTGCTACGTTCAATTCTTTGGCTGTTACTTTATTATCTCGAATGTTATTAATTTCTTCGAGGACAATTTTTAAAGCATAAGCTACCGATTTATTTTTTGACTGAAAATAGGCACGAAAAATACCCTGGTATGCACTGGGTCGATTGAAATAACTACCGGCAGAATAGGCTAAACCTTCATCACTTCTGACTCGACTGGTAATACGAGAGGTGAAACCGCCACCACCCAGGATGTCATTCATAACCAGCACAGCAAGCTCGTCTTTATTTCCCCGTTTAATACCTAGATGGCCGACACTGACACGGGATTGTGTAACGTCCGCTTTATCAACTCCATACAAACCAGGCTTTGCGGGTTTCAACTCGCTGGGAATGGCCGGTAGTTTATCGGCTTTATCGAATGTCTGGAGATGATTATTTAACCGATTGATAATATCATCAATTTGAACATCGCCACTGACCGCTACGATGAGTTGGCCATTGGCATATATTTTTTGAATATAATGCTTTAATTGTTGAGGGGTTACGGCTTTGATTTGTGAAGAAGTAGCCATGCGGTCATCAAAAAATGATTCACCACGCAATAGTTCATTGAATACTCTTGGTTCAATGGAACGTGTATCGTCATTACGGCGTTTAATACGCTCCAATGCTTTGCTTTTGGCCACTTCGAGTCGATTTACTGCCAGGCCGGGTTTTTGTAGCATATCGAAAAATAATGCCAGACTTTCATCCAGATTACTGGTTAGTGTATCCATATTGGCTGAAGCACTGGTTGAACGGGTAGAAAAGTTAATGGTTGTGGCGAGGAAATCCAGTTTTTCATTTAATTCTGTCGGAGAAAGGGTTTCAGTGCCACCTTCTCTAAGCATATTATCGAAAACATAGGATACACCAATGTCTTTATCTTCCAGCAGGTACCAACCCGCTCGCGAAAAGAGATGGATTTGAACAAGTGGTAAGCCATGATCTTCCATAATATACGCAACGTTTTTGCCATTAAGCTCGTGCCGATATTTTTCAGCCAGAGGAATATCGACTTTAAATGGTGAGAATTTTAACGATTCGGGCCGCTCTGCAACCTTGCTGGAGGTAGTATGACTACTGCCTGAATCTGCTGAGGATTGCTGTCTGGGAGTGGTTGAGTTGTTATCGCTACAAGCGGTGAACAACAGGGTAGCGATTATAGCTATAATTGAGTGAGATAATTTCATCCTTTTGCCCCCGCAATTTTTTCTTCTACTTTTTTCATTAAGTACTTAAAAAAGGCCTGCTGCTCGGCAGGAACCTGACTTTGGTTTTGTTGTAATTTACCCATAACCTGTTTTAGTTTATCTACTGGCATGGAGAGTAGCTGACGTGCCATCTGTTTTTGCTGGTCGCTAAAACCTGCCAATGCTGGATCTTCAGGGGTTGCATCCTTTTTACGTGTATAGAGTTTATTAGCTCGATTCTCAGTAGTGAAATACTGCCTGGTGACATTAATGATGTCTGCATTAGTGACTTGCATGATGCGGTCAAAGTAATCATCTATAGCACTCCATTCCCGCAATCCATCAATATAGAGCAACTCTATAAGAACCTGAAAAGGTTCCCGCAAGCGACGAAATTTTCTGGCGCCCAGATTATTTTTTACTTTCTGCAGCTCCTGTTCCGTGACCCCGTCTTTTTTGATTTTTTCAATTTCATCCAGGTAGGCAGCTCGTAATTGAGCAGGAGAAACGTCTGAATTTCCGCTGGCATGGATGCTAAACATACCATCATATTTTCGGCTATCAGCCGATGAGCCTGCAGAGGTTGCGATCTTATCTTTGAGAACCAGTCTTTTGTATAGCCGACCAGTTCGGCCATTGAGTAGCGATTCGAGTACCTGCAACGCCGGATCATTTTTCCCCGCAAATGCAGTGGTTCTGAAGGCACTGGTGGCAGAGGGTGGCGCATCAACTTCGGCAGTATAGGTGACTTCACCGCGTTGAGGCGTTTCCATGGTGATGACATCCGGTGGTGTAGTGGTTCCCCTCGGGATGCGGCCAAAATATTTCTTTGCCATGGCAATGGCTTTTGCTTCATCGAAATCACCCACAATGGCAGCGGTAATATTATTGGGTGCGTAGAAAATATTAAAATAGTTCTCTGCCTGTTGACGAGTGATCGCTGCAATATCACTGGGCCATCCCACTACGGGCCAACTGTAAGTACTTCCGCGCCAGAACAGGCTGCTAAAAACTTCGTCCTGTTGACCGGTTGGTGTTGACTCGGTGCGCATGCGTCGTTCTTCAAAAACTACATCTCGTTCACTGTAAAATTCGCGGAAAACCGGTTGATATAGTCTTTCACTTTCCATCCAGAACCAGAGTTCCAGTTTATTTTTGGGTACCTGATTAAAATAAACCGTCATATCCTGGTTGGTAAATGCATTCATACCAGAGCCGCCCGCTTCGGTATAAATTTTATCAAATTCATCTTTCACAATATTTTCACGTTGTTTTTTAATTAAATCCTGAAAACTGGCCTTTAATTTTTTCATATTGTCAGTTTCAAGGGAGGCATCACTCATTTTTTCAGCAATACCGCTTCTGACGCTGGCACGCTGCTGGCGCTCCTCCAGAAACATTTTGTCCCTGATCTGATCCAGTTGATGGCGGAGATCGCTATCAATGGCATTATCTTTGGTGCCAATAATTTTGGAGCCCTTAAACATCATGTGTTCAAACAGATGTGAAATACCGGTAATACCTGGACGTTCATTGGCAGAGCCCACATGAGCAACCCAGCCGGCTGCAATATTGGGTGCACCTGCACGTTTAACCAGTAAGATTTTCATACCGTTATCGAGAATGACTTCTTTGACCTGGTCTGTCATTTTAGTGGAGCCTGCTGTTGCTATAGTCAGCTGAAATAACAGACTAAATGACAACAGTATTCTGGCCAGTAGATGAGTGGACATTTTTTCTCCTTGAAATGTAATGTTTTTAGATATTCGTCATCCGAGATCTCCAAAATTAAATGAGGTTATGATGACCGCGATGAAGTGTATCAAGTCCTTGATAAAGTCTGAAACATAAACTTTGTAAAATTTTATGTTAAATGTTGAAGTTTAATGTAACTCATTGTTAAACCAATGAATTTTGCATTTTGTGTAATATTTACATAAATGGTGCTTGAGAAGCTTTTTATCACCAGCCAGCAGGGTAACCTGAGGAATAGAACCTAATCGTGTTAATGCCTTTTGAAAATCCTGATAACTCAACTGCTCAAGTAGTTGACTTTGCACAGCCAAATCCTGGATTTTATTTCCGGTTGAACTGTTATCCGCCAGGAGTTGCAACATCTGACCCAGTTGTTGGTAATCCGTGAGTAAATTCCTTTGAGCTTTAACTATCAGACGTTTTTTTATGGCTATAAATTCTGTTTGAGTAATACTCGAGTGTAAAGCGGTTTGTATGTGCTGTTTCATACCTTCTAAGAGTGCAGCTAGTTTATGAGGCTCTGTGCTTGAAACAAACTGTAGACTATCCAGAGTGCTGAACCTGGCGATAGAAGATGAAATAAAGTAGGTGAGGCCCTTATTCTCTCTGAGATCATGAGTCATACGGGATGCCAGGCCACCACCAGCAAGTAACTCACTGAGAATTTTCAAGCTCTGACGTTCTTTATTGGTTAAACTCTGAGGCCAAAAGCCAATGCGGATATCCACCTGTGTACTGGCATCTCTTTTAATGGCCCAAAATACTTCATTGTTAAAATTATCTGAGTTTTTAGCTTCTAAAGTGGAAGAATTTTTATTGGGGAGGTGTTTTGCTTTTCCCCGCCATTGTGAAAAATATTGCTCCAACAGAGGTTGTATTTTATTAAAAGGCGTCGGAGATAAAATAATCAATGAGGCCTTTTCCGGTTGTAAGCTGTTATTTACAAATTGCATGAATTGGGACAGGGTTGCCTGTTGGCGCTGTTTTCGATAAAGGGCGGGGTCTGGCGTGGTGAGGTTAGATGCTGTGGCAGGAAGGGATAATTTTTTAAATAATTGCCAGGTTAAATTATGTCCACTGACACTCTCTACTCTTTTACTCACACCAAGATTTAGTTTTACCCGTTCTAATTCCTGACTACTAAAGTGAAGACCTGTAACCAGATGACCGAGTAAGTACAAAATAGCTTCAGAATCTTCATTTAGAGCAAGCAGATATTTTCCATAAAATTTATTCATGGAAAAATTTTGTAGGGTGGCACCGGTATTTTCCGCAAGAATTGAGAGCCTTTGGGGTTTTGCTTCAGAGTAAGACGTCTCCAGTAATAAGGCATTCCAGTTTAAAAATAAATCATTAAGTACCCGTGGATATTGGCCATCTCTCTTGAAAGCCAGCGCATACAGAGTTGATGTGTTAATAAGGTGATGGGTTTGAATGTAGTAAACGTTAGTCCCATTTATTAATTGAATATGAGTGACAGGGTATTTGGGGTAATGATTCACTGCGGTAATTTCAGGGGCTTCATCGGGCAAGTCGCTCTGGGTCTGATTATTAAGAATAATTTCTTCAGGAAGAAGGGTTTTTTTGTAAACGGCAGTGCTCTGGCAGGAGGTCACTAACATGAGCGCCAGAAAAATAATAATAAATTTGAAAACTGTGGATTTAATCATTTATAAAAATTTCTCTTCAAAATATTGCCCAAAACTATCCGGCATCCATTCAGTTAAAGTTTTAATCATTCGAGTAAACCAGCCGGGCTCTATGGTAATAAACAGATAGTTTTCACTATAATAGTGTTGCAGGATTTTGTTGGCCTGGCTGACATCAAAGTGGAGTAAATTTTGCATCTGTTTTACACTATAAAAAATATCATTTTGCACGATTAAATCGTCGCTAAGCAGGGTCACCAGAGACAGGGGGCGCTGATAGCTGGAAACTGTTGATGTTATTCGGGTTTTAACCATCCGACAAAGTTGCTGGCTGCTAAAGCCCCGTTGTTGTAATTTAACCAGAGCCCGATCCAGTGTTTTTTTGATTCTTGAATTGCTGGCATAACTGTGCGGTACAATAATCGCATTGGCGAGAGCGATATACTGGAATCCATAATCAAGATGTTCTACGGCAATAGCTAATTTCTGTTTTTCCAGTAGTTCTCTATAAAGAATGCCATCGGGTTTTTGAAAAAGCAGATCATTAACTACGCGGATTGCGGTTGAGTCTTTATGGGCAAATCCGGGCGTTTGCCAACCCAGGGCATGGACTGGCCAGGGTGCCATGGGATCATAAAGTGTTTGTTGTATTTTTTGTTGTACTACTGCCCTGTCAGTGATTTCCTGACGTTTTTTTCCGGCTGGAATATGAGCAAAATATTTTTTTACCAGAGAAAAAACAGTGTCGGGATCGACGTCACCTGTTATGGCTAATACACTATTAGACGGATGATAATATGCTGCCAACCAGGATTCCATTTTCTGTTTATCGGCCTGGTTGAGATCTTTATCACTACCAATGAGCAAATGACCATAGGGAGTGTTTTTCCATTGCTTGATAATGAAGTGGCTGGCGATATTCAGGTAGGGTTGATTGGTTAGCCTAAGGGCTTTTTCTTCCTTAACTGCCTGTCGCTGGTTGTCGATGGATTGTTTAGTTAATACCAGTTGCTGCATTCTATCCGCTTCCATCCATAATGCCCGTTGCAGATAGTTTTTGGGCAATTGTGCCCAGAAGTCAGTGCGATCATAATCAGTCGAGGCATTGGCGCTGCCCCCGGCAAATTCTATGGCTGACATAAAGGCGCCATCTTTAATGTGAGCCGAACCTTTGAACATCAGATGCTCTACCAGATGAGCATAACCCGATTGTCCATTGGTTTCATCTCGACTGCCAGCAGCATAAACCAGCCGCATGGTAAAAAAAGGTGATTGATGATCCGGTATAACCAGTAACCTTAAGCCATTCTGGAGAACGAATTGATGTACTTTTATAGCTTTTATTTGTTTGAAGATACTTGAATTGGGCAGTTTACATTGTAGTGGGGGGGATGCCGCATTAGCATTTGAAGATATACTACAAAGCCAGATAATTAGTAAAAATATGAGTGTAGTATGTTTCACAGCATTCCTTAATGGCAGCAAAAGTTTATTTACATGAACACGATATTTGAAAAGTCAACAGCCTTATTTCTTTATGCTATCATGCCTGTGCAATAAAATCCCATAGGAGATTTCGGTTAGTGCGCCATTTTTATACCTTCATCTGGTATCTGATGTTACCGGTAATTTTTTTAAGACTGTGGTTACGAGGCCGTAAAAATCCGGATTATCGCTTGCGCTGGGGCGAACGTCTGGCTTTAGGTTACGAAAAGCAAAGGTCACAAAGCGAAAAGTTGCAGCAAAATATCATCTGGGTTCACTCGGTATCTGTGGGTGAAACTCTGGCAGCCGTTCCGTTAATTCGGGCATTAGAAAAAAATTATCCAGCACATCAAATCTTAGTGACTACAACAACACCAACCGGCTCTGAGAGGGTGCGATCAGCATTTGGTAATTCAGTACTTCATTGTTACCTTCCCTATGATCTACCCGCTGCGATTAAACGTTTTTTAAATTATTACCAACCAGAAATTTTCATTATTCTTGAAACGGAATTGTGGCCTAATCTGATTAGGCTGTGTTATCTGAAAAAAATTCCGGTTGTATTAGTTAATGCTCGCCTGTCAAAAAAATCAGCAGCAGGTTATGAACGGTTTTCGTCAATCAGTGGGCCCATGTTTCAGCAGATCAACAAAATCTGTACACAGACAGAAAAAGATAGCAAACATTTTGCACGTTTACTTATGGGGCAAAATAACAGCTCAGTCAGAGCAACAAATATTTCGGAAAAAATAGTTACAACCGGAAATATAAAATTTGATTTGGAAATTCCAGGAAAAATTGTAGAGCAGGGAAAATCATTGCGTAATAAGGTTTTTCCTCAGAACGCTCCAGTATGGATAGCGGCGAGTACGCATAAAGGTGAAGATGAAAAAGTGTTATCTATTCATGCCCAGCTGTTGCAGAAGTGCCCCAATGCAAAATTGATAATTGTGCCTCGCCACCAGGAACGCTTTACCGATGTCATTGCACTTTGTCAGGCAACACCGTTTACTATTGCCAGGCGAACCCAGCCAGATGACTATCAACAAAATGCAGATATTTTTATTGGCGATAGCATGGGGGAGCTATTATTATTTTATGCTATGTCTGATTGTGCCTTTGTTGGGGGTTCACTGGTTCGTCGTGGTGGACATAATTTACTGGAAGCCGAAGCGTTTGGATGTCCGGTTGTGGTAGGGCCTTACACTTTTAATTTTGATGAGGCGACTAATTTAATGATTGCAGCAGGTGCCGCATTACAGACCGATGAAGGTGAAATGTCACTTGCATTGCTAAAGTGGTTGAATGATGAAAAAGCTCGAAAGCTTGCAGGGGAGGCTGGAAAGAAAATTGTTTTAAAGAATAAGGGAGCGCTTAATAAACTACTCATTGAAATTACACCCATGATAACTAAAGATGCAGGTTTGCACCCATGACTCATCCATCAACGCGAAACCGTATTATCTTTTTGGGCCCCGTTTTGTTTGTGATTTTCGGATTTTTATTTTACTCACTCGGGTGGCCAATAAACCAGGCTATTACCGCGGCAACAGCTATCTGGTGTGCGCTGTGGTGGTCTACTGAGGCGATTCCCATTCCGGCCACTTCATTAATTCCGCTGTCACTACTACCCATAACGGGAGTTCTTAATTCATCTCAGGTGGCAAATTCTTATGGTAGTCCGCTCATTTTATTATTACTGGGTGGTTTTATTATTTCAAAATCTATGGAGAAAAGTGGAGCTCATAGACGGGTAGCGCTGGGGCTGGTTAACTTAATGGGTGGTGAAAACCCCAGGCGATTAGTGTTTGGTTTTATGCTGGCTTCAGCAGTATTGAGTATGTGGATTTCGAACACGGCGACGACGTTAATGTTATTTCCAGTGGCATTGGCAGTACTTGAAAAAATGCCTGACGATCGTCTCACTGTGCCGTTACTATTGGGTGTCGCCTATGCTGCCAGTATTGGTGGTATAGGCACACCTGTGGGTACGCCCCCTAATCTGGTGTTTATGGAAATCTATCGGGAAACAACCGGAACGGAAATGGGTTTTTTAGCCTGGATGCGTTTTGCGGTGCCGGTAGTGATTGTATTATTACCGGCTGTAGCCTGGTGGATGACAAGAAACCTTCAGGCTCCTGCGGTAGTATTACCTGCTGTGGGTAAATGGTCGAAAGCTGAAACCCGGGTTTTTGTGGTTTTTGCTATTACCGCAATTTTGTGGATAACACGTACCCCGGAAGGTTGGGGATGGAAATATTACTTCGATCTGCCCTGGGCCAATGATGGTCAGGTGGCGTTACTTGCAGCAATCGCGCTGTTTATTATCCCGGATGGCACGGTAACAGGTAAGGGTGAAAAGGGACGATTACTTGACTGGGAATATGCCAGTCGTATCCCCTGGGGTGTCTTATTATTATTTGCCGGTGGGATCGCTCTGGCAAAAGGTTTTGTGGTATCAGGGTTATCAGCCAGGCTCAGTGAACATCTGGTGCAATTGAGTCATTTACCGGTCATAGTGATGATTGCCGGTATTGCTCTGGTGGTGACTTTTTTAACTGAAATTACCAGTAACACGGCCACCACAACTTTACTCATGCCAATATTGGCTGCAGCTGGGGTAGCTGCCAATATTGACCCGGCATTACTTATGGTTCCAGCCGCTATTTCAGCCAGCTGTGCCTTTATGCTTCCAGTAGCCACTGCGCCCAATGCCATCGTGTTTGGATCGGGTAAAATACCGATCCAGTCAATGATTCGTTATGGGCTGGCACTCAATGTGATTGGTGTTGTGGTTGTGACGATGGTAATCGATCTACTTTTATCAATTTAGGACTATTAAGCTATTTTGCCTCAATGATCTAGATCAAGCTAATTGGTTAATGAGTGGTATATTCTGAAACCTTTTACCTCTAGGAAGCTGTACAAATGTCACTAAATACCGAAGATTTATTAGAAACCTGTAGAGAGTTGAAGGACATATTCGCTAAAAGGGCTGCAAAATATGATGCTGAGGCAATATTTCCTGTAGAAAATTATGAAAATTTGAGAAAGGCTGGGATGATGGGGCTTATGGTGCCTGAAAGTCATGGTGGCATGGGGGCTAATTTTTATCAATACACCCGTGCTGCAGGGATTTTTGCTCAAGGATGTGCTTCTACTGCGGTAAGTTTTAATATGCATAACATCGTTATGGGAGCATTAGCTGAAGTAGATTTAAGTTCTGTTGAGGGTCGTTTTGGCCAGATAATGAAAAATTTTCAGGATTGGGCCTTTGCTGAAGCCATGTCTGGAAAGGTCTTTGGTGCAGCGTTAACAGAACCTAATGTAGGGTTTCATCCTGGCTCGTTAAGTACAACCTATAAAAAAGTTGATGGAGGTTATTTACTTAATGGCAAAAAAAGCTTTGTCTCGATGTCAGGTTATGCAGATTATTATGTAGTAGCTGCTGTCCCTGAAGTCCAGCCCGGCGGTGAAATACCTGTTGTAAGTTGGTTGGTACTCCCCAAAGATGATCCTGGTATTGAAATTGAGGAAATGTGGAATACCATGGGGATGCGAGCCACCGTCTCAAACAACATGAAATTAAAAGATGTATTTGTTCCTCGATCACGTCTATTTCTGGGGTTTGAAGGTCTTGTTCTACAAAAATTAGCCAATGAACCTCATTTTGTTGTGGGTGGTTTTACAGCATGTTATTTTGGAGTTATTGAAGCAATTTTTAATTTTACTGTTGAGCATCAGAAACGCAGAAATATGGCCGGTTCAGATATACCTTTAATAAAGAATGAAATGATTCAGACACGGATGGGTGAAATGAGTGTTCTGGTTGAGGCAGCAAGACAGCTTGTTTACCATGCAGCGAATTTAGTTGTGACAAATAGAGGAGAAAGGGAAACAAATGCGGCGATACATCGAGCCAAATATTTTGTGGGTGAAATAGGGCCTCAGATAGCATCGCTTGCAATAAGAGCTTGTGGTGGTGGAACAATATCTAAACATCTTCCAATGGAACGTTATTATCGTGATATCAGGTGTTGTGGTCTTATGCCTGCAAAAAGTGATGAATGTCTCTGGTATGTAGGGAAACAGGCATTTGGTATTGATATTAATAAACATTCTGAGACTTATTGGTAGTTTAAAATTGGCAGATGAAAAGGCTTGCTGACTAGCAGGCCTTTTTTACATTGGAAGGGTTTCAGGATAATATGGCCATCTGTGTAAATTTTTGGATAGAATGATGATACTTTTTCAACCCCCACCCCAGTTTGGTTTATTAAATGCCAGTCCATTTTGTATGAAGCTTGAGGCTTTTTTAAGGTATCACAAGGTCCCATTTGAAATTAAACATGCGAGGCCAGATCGCGGTCCTTATCGAAAAATTCCCTTTGTGAAATTTAAAGATGAAATTATTGGAGATTCCAGCGCAATCATTAATCGTATTACTGCTGAGTTTCAAATTCCTGATCCATTGACTGATACGCAAAAGGCTTCTTCCCATGCTTTTAAAATCATGGCAGAAGAGCATCTTTACTGGGCGATGGTTTATAGCCGTTGGATTGAGCCCGATATCTGGCCACAGGTAAAAGAGGCTTTTTTTGCTCCAGTACCGAAACTGATGCGTAATTTTGTGGCGAACAAGATACAGAAAAATGTCATGAAAGCGCTTGAGGCACAGGGCATTGGTCGCCTGCCAAAAGCTGAAATTTATGCAAGAGCCCGTCTCGATCTGATTGCTTTTTCCAACTGGTTTGCCGAGAATCCTTATATTGCGGGGGAAGATTTCAGTGTGTATGATTTTTCCATCTGGGCAGTTTTGAGTGGCATTATCAGCGCATCATTACAAACGCCATTATCCAAAATAGCTAAAGAGTATCCGAATTTAGAGCAGTATCTTGATCGGGTAAATTCCAGGTTGGATTTCTAAATAAGTGTTCTCAAATGGTAACCATCATGTAACTACTTTTCTTCATAAGAAAAGTAGTTTATTTGTTATTATCCTGAAGCTTTCCGACGGTCGGAAGGATTATTTTAGTGCCGGTGCTGAAGTGGAAGGTTTTTCAAAGGCCAGGTAAAAGATTGCTCCACTACGGCACCCAAAGCACTCCCTACGGTCATGGGGCAAGCTTTCGGAATGACAAGGAATTCAGTGTCGAGTTTCGAGTTACGAGAAAAAACAGTCTGTCCTGAGAAAAAACAGTCTGTCATCCTGAACGGAGCGTAGCGCAGTTGAAGGATCTTGAGGCTCGGCATAAGATTCCTCGACTTTGCTCGGAATGACAAAGGTTTGGAGGGCGGAATGACTAAGGTCAGGATGCTCGAATTTCCTGCTCTTCAGATTTAATCATTTCCGGTGTTTCAAAGGATAATTTTCCAAGTGCACCAGAACGTAAATCATTTAATAAAATATCGGCAGCTTTGTAGGTGTCGACTATGCCTCCGGCTCTTAAGCATCCTCGACGTTTGCCAATTTCCTCTAATGCCTGTTCGGCTGTGGTGGGTAAATCATTATACTTATAGCGGGTTGAAAGCCGGTCGGCATAAGCAGATAACAGGTATTCGATAATATAAAGTGCAACATCTTCATATTCCATGGCGGTATCTTTTATTGCACCGGTGGCCGCCAGTCGATAACCACTATTTTTGTTTTCAATGCGTGGCCAGAGAATACCGGGGGTATCGGACAAGATGATATTATTATCCAGATAAATCTCCTGTTGTCTTTTAGTTACGGCAGGTTCATTACCCACTTTGGCAATAACCCGACCTGCCAGGATATTAATAATGGTGGATTTTCCCACATTGGGTATACCCATAATCATGGCACGCAAGGGTTTTTCAGCTTTGGTTCTTTCAGGTAAAAAACTTTTGATAGCACGGGGTAAGGATTTGATAGTAGCTTCCTGCGATGCAGTAACCGATAGTGCTTTTGTCTGTGCATCCTGCTCAAGGTAGTCAAGCCATTTCTGTGTGATTAATGGATCAGCAAGATCGGATTTATTTAACAATTTTATGCAGGGCTTATTTTGTCTGAATTGTGAAACTAAAGGATTTTCACTGCTATAGGGAATACGAGCATCCATCACTTCAATAATCAGGTCGATTTTTGGTAAGCGTTTTTTAATTTCTTTGCGGGCTTTATGCATGTGCCCGGGGAACCAGTTAATCGTCATAATTTTTTTCAATAGCTCACGAGCGAAAAAAATGCCGGGAAGCCGGCATTTTAGCATCTTTGGAATCAATGCAAAATAAGATCGTTCAAGTCGTATACAATGACTTTTATTTTAACCAGCCATTAATCAGCTTTAAATCATCTTCAGTTAAAATGCCGGCCGCCTGTTTCAGTTTTAATACGTTTAATACGTAATCATATCGGCTTCGAGACAGGTTGCGTTTGGCATTATATAAACTGGAAGTGCTTAACAAAACATCCACCATAGTACGTGTTCCCACATCAAAGCCGGCTTCGGTAGCTTCTAAAGATTTTTCGTTCGACACCAGACTTTGTTGTAGAGCTGTCACTGAACTGATGGATGCTACCACGCCAAGAAAGGCTGAACGGGTATCACGAATAACCTGGCGATGGACTTTTTCCAGATCCTGAGAGGCTTTATCAAAATCCGCCTGGGCTTTCCTGACACTTGAACTGGTTCTGCCGCCGGAGAAAAGAGGGAAGTTTACCGATAAGTTGATATTTCTGCTGGTACCACCAAAAGAAAAGGGTGATGTCTGTATGGTAGTGATACCGGTATTGGGATCGGTTACCGGCCCTTTACTGGTGCCATCTGAACTGGAATCAGAATACGAAGCTGTCAAATCCACCGTTGGGTAATGACCTGCAAAATTGCGTTTAATTTCCTGTCGGGCAATATCAACCGAAAGTTGATTACTGAGTAAATTAATATTAGAGCGTTCAGCCACCATCATCCAGTCGGCAATATTAGCTGGCTGTGGGGTAGATAACGGAATATCATTTTTTAATGCGGAGAACCTTTCAACATATTTCCCGGTAATCTGGCGCAGGGATTCGTAGGCATTATCCAGTGTATTCTGAGCCAGAATTTCATTGGCAGTCGCCTGATCGTACCGTGCTTTGGCTTCGTGTACATCGGTAATGGCAATCAGGCCCACATCAAAGCGTTGCTGGGTTTGTTCCAGTTGTTTTTTTATGGACTCTTTTTCTGCAATGGAAAATTCCAGACCATCTTTGGAACTGAGTACATTGAAATAGGCTTCAGCCACTCGAACGATTAAGGCCTGTTTTTCAGCTTCAAAAGAGAGCCGAGATTGTTCGGCACGTTTTTTTGCCTGGGACATGCCTATCCAGCTATCATGATGATAAATTTGTTGATTCAGGTTTAAGGTCCAGCTACTGCTATCTGTGTCGGTAGTACTACCTGTTG
>DRNA01000444.1 GCA_011322365.1 Aeromonadales bacterium
AAGATTGTAATCGGTTTTAAAAAAACGAGCAAAACGCATCCAGACATCTTTGTCTGCACTGAAACCGTGTAACATTAAAATGGTGGGTTTTTGCAACTGCCGCGTGTGGTAAGCATGAATGATTATTTTTTCATCGGTTTCATTATCATCTTCATTTAAATTTATCTGTTGTTTTTTTAGCCCATAAAGGCGGCTTTCGATGGCAGTAGAAATTTTATAAATTAACTGCCCGGTTTTTTGAGGATATAGCCGGCTGATAATAAAAATGATCACTAAAACAATGATAAATAAAATAATAAAATTCATGTGTTTTGTTCCTTTGATTTTTTTTGTTGAAGTGTCCCATAAAAAACATGATCATTTAGCTTAAAGCGATTAGTCCAACGCCGGAAAGTAAAACTGAAACCTGGAAAAAGTGCTGTGACTTTTCCTGCTTTATTTTTATACCAGCTATTGCAGCGACCACTGTTCCAGACCGTTCCTGTCATCTCTTTATGTATGCGTTCAGTATACTGTTGCTCTACTGCTGATGTAACCTCGATGACTTTTTGTTTTTGCGCCTTGACCTGCTTTAAACTGTGCAGGATATATTGTATCTGGGCTTCCATTAAAAACAATGCCGAGGTATGCCCCACATTGGTGTTGGGACCGGAGATAATAAAAAGATTGGGAAACCCCGGCATACTGGTGCCGAGGTAGGCTCTGGGATAGTCCTGCCAGAAATCGGACAGGCTTTGACCATTAACGCCGATAACCGGGTAGGAGATAACACCATCAGTGGCGTCGTAACCAGTGGCATACACAATCAGATCGAGTGCAATCTGTGTCTCATCTTCTGTGGTGATACCGGTTTCAGTGATTTCCTTTATGGGATTATTTTTATCTATCAGCGTGACATTATCTAGACAGTAAGCGGGATACAGCGTATCGGATATCACCACGCGTTTACAGCCAAATTCAAAATCAGGTAATACTTTTTTTCTTAATGCCTTATCACTGATTTGACGCTTTATCAGTTTTTCGGCGTGGTTTCTGCCCAGCAGATTCAGCATCTTCTGAGAATATTTAAAACCAATCATGCGATATTCCAGCATCCAGTAGATAATCACCCGCAGGCTTTTATAACACCATGGATAGGAGAGTAATTTCCGCTGCCATTTTTTAAACACATAATCATTTCTGGGTATGACCCAGTGAGGTGATCGTTGAAATATATAAAGATGGTTAACATCCTCAGCGATAGCAGGAATAATCTGTGCGGCACTGGCACCACTACCGATAATCGCTACACGTTTATTCTTATAGTCATATTGAGTATCCCAGTGATTACTATGAAAGGATTTACCTTTAAAAAGTGACTTTCCTTTGAAATTTGGAATAACCGGTGTACTGAGGGGGCCAGTAGCATTGATAATAAATTGAGCATAAAAAGGTGTTGAACCGGTAAGCTGAATTTCCCAGCAGAATTTATCTTCAAGCCAGGTGATTTTTTCAACATTACTACGGGTTCGGGTTTTGGGTTTCAGTTGGTATTTTTCAATTATATGATCGGTATAATCATTCAATTCGGCTCTATCGGCATATAGCTGCGTCCAGTGATAGGGTTCAAATGAAAGCGAATACAAAGGTGAGGGTACATCTACCGCTGCCCCGGGATAAACGTTCTGGCTCCAGGTGCCCCCCATAAAGTCCCGGCGTTCAAGAATCAGGTAATCATCAAAACCCTGTCGATTTAGATTAATGGCCGCCATTTGTCCGCCGAA
>DRNA01000445.1 GCA_011322365.1 Aeromonadales bacterium
CTTGGCATAGTCTGTAAATCTTAATCGGAAGTTTTAAATACTATTTAGTTAATGGTTTCAAAAGCACTACCTAAATGCTACAACTCTATTCCGATGTAATACGCTTATGGGTCTCTCATAGGTAGGTACTTAAGAAAAATATAACTGTAAAAGATGTATCATTCCGAAAGCTTGCACCATGACCGTAGGGAGTGCCTTGGGTGCTGCAATGGAGGAATCTTTCATTGACAACAGTATTAGCAGAGCAAGATCTCTCCACTACGGTCGAGATGACAGGCTATTTTTCCTTAAGTACCTATGATGGGTCTCTATGAAACGGCCGTACAGAATATGGGCGTAGTATCCCTTCCCCGTTTTCTTGCTGATCCTGATCCGCGTCTAACACGCGTTACAGAACCACCAAAAGCATTAACGTCTGAATTGTGGCTACTAACACATGTTGATTTAAGACGTACCGCTCGAGTACGAGCAATCATGGACTTTTTAAAAGAATCCCTGGAAAAAGAATAAGATTTACTCGAAGGAATCACTCACTGAAATACCTCACCCAGAGCCCGAGAAAACCTTTTGCAAAGATGGGATCTAATACTAGATTCTATCTTAAGGTATCAGGCGTCTGGATAATAATGGGATCTCCTGGTTACTTTCATTAACCAGCGTTCAATAATTTTACGAAATATAACTCCATAAAATTTAGCCGGTCCACATAAGAGAGCAAATTACAGAGTAATTGAGGCTATCCAATTCGGTACACATGAGGGAAGTAATAGGTATAGAGCCACTTTTAGAAGTGACTATATCTGGTTTGCGGTTTAGAAGAGCGACCAGATTAAGACACTAAAGTAACCAGTTAAGCTCTACTCATTGGCGCTAATAATGCCTGCCGGTTAATAATTTTCTCCCTGAGTTGTGTGATAAATGCCTCTCTATCGTGAACTATTCTGGATAATATTTCAGGTTTTACAATTGTATTTACATCGTACTGAGCACTCCACTGCATCATCTCAATTAAGACAGGTAGTAGAGCAATCCCTTTTGAAGTTAGAACATAGAGGTGACGGCGTCCATCAGCAGGATCAGTTAATTTTGATATGATACCGAGCTCTTCCAGCTCAGCTAAACGATCAGCCAAAACATTAGTTGCTATTTTTTCTTCGGAGTTTAGAAACTGGTTATAACTCTGAAACCCCTTAAAAGCCATATCGCGAATAACTAATAATGACCACCGATCCCCGAAGGTATCAAGAGCAAAAGCAATAGGACAACCAGTGTCTCTCTTTTTAGTTTGTTTTGGCATAAATAAATCTTAAATTATTAACTTGCTATTTACAAGTTATATTGATATATTTTAACTTGCTTTATGCAAGTTAAAATTACTAACAAACTAAGGAAATCACAATGACCCCATATAAAAATTCACACTGGCTTGTAGAAACGGACTGGTTAGAAGAGAATATGCACGACTCCAACATTCGCGTCTATGACTGCGCGGCCATACCCGAACGCAATCCCGATATTACACAACGAAAAAAACACCCTATTTTACCTAAAAGTTCGAAAGATAAATTCTACCTACAACATATTCCCGGTGCAAATTATCTTGATGTTCCTAACCAGTTGACAGACAAATCAACCAGCATACCCTTAATGCTGGCACCTACCGAGCAACTGGTAACAAGTTTTCGTCAAGCTGGCATCAGTAATTCAAGTCATGTTGTTTTATATAGCTCTGGTAGCCCCATTTGGGCAGCCAGAGTTTGGTGCATCCTTCATTCTCTCGGTTTAGAAAATATATCTATTCTTAATGGGGGACTGCAGAAATGGTTAGATGAAGGTCGTCCCACTTCATCTAAGGAAAAGAAATATACAACAGGTAATTTTTCTCCTGTCTTGAAAAAACACATTTTTATAAATAAAGAGCAGGTATTGTCAACGACTAAAAACACAAACACTTTACTCATCCATACCCTGAAACCTTCAGTTTTTGATGGTAGTGACGACAGACTCATATTTGGTAGACGTGGTCACATACCAACAAGTATTAACTTGCCATCAAGTCTAGTGCTTGAAGCTGATTCAGCTACTGTTTTATCCTCTGACAGGCTTGAACAAATATTCAAAAACATTGGAGTAGATAGGGTTGAGAATCTTATTACCTACTGTGGAGGGGGTATTAATGCAAGTCTGGTAGCATTTGCCCTGAAATTACTTGGATACAACAATGTATCAATTTATGATGGCTCCATGAACGAGTGGGGAAATGATATCTCGCTTCCTATCGCAACTTAATATTTAGTTTGAGCTGGAGTTACATTTAATAAGAATCAATGGGATTCTAAGGAGAGTCTCTTTACGACAGATGGAGATAGCATATTTGAAGAGGTTAAAACTTAAAAAATCAGGCGTTAGAATCACCACTTAAATATCAACGTCACCGCCCCCATTGATTCCAAATCTAGATACTGCCAATGAAATTATGAGTGTCTCAATCTTAAGCAAAAATATAGCAAATGAGAAATATACGAAAATATTACTTACAGGGATGCCTAATAACTGGGGACTCATTGAAGTTTACCGATTTAAAAACTACTTTCATAGTTAGTAAATTAATACGTAGCAATTGAATTGCTACCAGTATTTCTATTGGCATATTGTATTTTTTTTTGCGACCAGCCATTTTTTACCATTAAGATAAATTTTTTTATCAAAAGTCAGATGATAACCTGATGTGCCACCGTTAGTAAATTGTAAATACAGTTCGCCGGTTTTGTCCGCTGAATCTATCACTCGCCAGGTGCCTTCCCAGGTGTTAGCTGAAGCCCCACTGGCTCCAGAAAGACTCGATCCTCCACTCGAAAATTTCTTCAGGAATCGTCCGTCACTACATAGCCAGAGTTGTTGGTGTTCATGATAGTTTGATCCACTAAAATACCTTTGCAAATATTTACCTTTCATAAATACAGCCCAGGATTCATCATCCGATGAGTTTTCCTGTTGATTCGCAATGCTGCTATTTTTTGGTGTGGTTATTGTTATACTTTTTGCCAAAGTCAAAGCTTGTTGCTCTATCTTTTGAGCTATATTTTCTGCTGCGAGAGAGATAAAAGCTATCACCTTTTTCCCCGGTAAAACTCGAGCTGATATAAACCCTTTGATAGTATTACTATTTGACAGACGATAGTAGGCAGTATAAATATTTTCAGTGTGGGAAACTGAACCCGTTGGGATTAACTGAATGTTTTGATCCAGGGTAATATTTGCAGAAAGCGTATTTTTTAAAGAATTTATATCGCCCGTATCAAAATAAACAAATATATTTGCCTTAATCCCTTGTGCTTCCATGATGAACATCTGCGAATTTGCTGGCCAAATGCCTTTCCATGGCTCAGGCAATGTAAAGCCAACCCCTGTAAAGGATGACTCTACATAGGTTCCCCCGGAATAGATTTGCCCCTGTTGAATTTCAACCGCAGTGCTAGCGGAAAAATAAAGTAACGCCAATATAAATTGAAGCACTTTCACTATTTTTTTCATCAGTATAAATCCTCAATCTTAATTCCAATCAAGGGGGCAGAAATCAATTAATTAGAACAACCTATAAAGGATCCCTGACTAATAAGATATTATTGTTGCCAAAATACACAAAAGCGAAATGCATTTCTCCAGTTTCTAATAATACAGCTCTCACCGAACCTGGGTCTTGATAACTCGATGAATAATAAATACTGGCGGTATTACCTGGGAAAATATTTTCATTCAGGGCTGGGGCAGAGCAACTGAACTCCATAATTGACGTGAGTTCTTTAATATTGGGTAAACGCCAGTTATCAGCGCCTGCAAATACAAAATTTTCGGCAGTTTCAAGAGCGGTTTTCCAGTTCACTAATGTCGCTGTACCCGTGCACGTGCTACCGTCCCAACTTTTACCTACACTACAGCGCATCCAGATTAATCCCGTCAGGTTATCCGTTACTGTATCTCCATTTATAGTAAAACGGCTATCCGGTGTTGATTCAGGAATGGCGGTATTACAGGCAGCATACACCGAATGACTTAATGCGATGTATATAATACTAATAAATAAGATTTGGATTGATTTATTCATTGTAAACTCCATGAGTTATAATTTTAGCTTAATAATTTCAGTGCCAATTTTTTTATGATAGTAACCTTTAATTTTCTCCCCGAACGAGCCTCACCGTGCTATTACCCGATTTAGAAAATGAGCTCTGAATAATACTACTAGAACTCATTACCCATGCTTTGTCAGTTGATTTTGCTGATGTCGAAGATGTCCACACTGTGTTGTTAATAGCAACATTTGGAAAAAAGTTAGTATCAAGTGATATATTTAATTGAAAATCTAAAATGGAAAATAGCTGCTGGATTGTGGGTAGATGCCAGTCTGCAGCACCGCAAAGCCCCATCTGATTAATGGCGGTAACATAACTTTCTGTATCACAATCACTACCACTACACACGCCTCCATTTTGAGTTCCGGCATTCCCTCCATTGCTAACCGTGTCACTGCTATACCAGCTATAAACATTCTGGTTATGTTGTAAGCCGCCATCAGTAGTTTTTACCTCCCAGACAAAACCGGTAACATTATCGCGCACACAAGACCATGATGTGGCATCCAACGGTAGTGGATTACCACCCTCATCCAGCTTGGTAAAGCTAAAGCCA
Source organism: Aeromonadales bacterium (assembly GCA_011322365.1). Classification (GTDB taxonomy): domain Bacteria; phylum Pseudomonadota; class Gammaproteobacteria; order Enterobacterales; genus DRNA01. Next base: position 4,690 of record DRNA01000445.1, read on the forward strand.
GCGTGACCATCACTATCATCATTATCAGAAAGATCACGACCATAGTCTCCGTCCTGACCTTCAGGTATGAGATCACCATCGGCGTCCACCAGATCATTACAATTCAAATTAATATCTGCGTGAGGAATATCCCCATCAGATACAATGCTATCACGACAGAAAACTTGTCCGGTATCATTCAGAATTCCGCTTGCCACAACCGGAGGTTGTGCATTTTTAATTACAATAACGACATTATCCGTTGCAGTTGCCCCCTGGTCATCGGTGACGGTAATATCAAAGGCAAGCGTTTCGGTAACGGACAGATCGGGTGATGTAATTTCCGGTGCAATAAAAGATGAGCTGGCTGTAGTTGCATCCATTAAAGTTACAGTAATTCCTGAGGTCTGTTGCCATAAATACTGTGCAATAGTGCCATCTGTATCCTGTGCTGTTGCATTCAGGAATACGGTTGTCTTCTCCAGTCGACTGAAATCGGCACCGGCATCGACAGTGGGAGGCACGGTTACGGGATTTACTGTAATATCCACCTGATCAGTAGCCGTTGCACCTTCATTATCTGTCACCGTCAGCTCAAAACTGAGGGTAATCGTACTGCTTGTTTGTGGCGCAGTAAAACTGGGGGTTACGATAGCTGCATCTGAGAGTACAACGTCAGCACCGGCTATTTGTAACCAACTGTAGCTATCTATCGTACCATCAACATCGGTTCCACTGCCTGTCAGAGTGACCGTTGTCTGTTCATCCACAGCTTGATCGCCACCGGCATTGGCTTCAGGGGGGCTGTTGACCGGATTAACTACCACATCCACGGTATCAGAAGCCGTTGCGCCTTTATCATCGGTTACTGTTAATTCAAATGAAAGCGTTGTGGTGGTGATCAGGGTCGGTGAGAGAAAAGTGGCCGTTGCCATGCCAGCATCCTGGATAGTTACCATACTGCCTGAGAGCTGGGTCCAACTGTAACTTACTATTGAACCATCCGTATCCGTGCCACTACCCGTCAGTGTAACCGTAGTTTCTTCATCCACAGATTGATCGCTACC
>DRNA01000446.1 GCA_011322365.1 Aeromonadales bacterium
CAAAGAGGACAGGGTTACTGGTCTTGATAAAAAACACCTGAAAAATTATGTAAAAAAAGGTAAAGGTAAGTTACAGGGCAGTGTAAAAATTCATAAAGAATTAACTGATATGATAACTTTTAAGCAGTTAAACCTGTTGCATGAATGGCCGTTCAAAGGACCATTTGATTTTATATTCTGTAGAAATGTAGTTATCTACTTTAATAAAGATACCCAGAAAGAACTGTTTGATCGATATGCAAATAACCTGCTAGATAACGCCGCGTTATTCATTGGTCATTCTGAATCACTGTATAAGGTAACAGATCGATTTAAATCAATAGGGCAAACAATTTATCGGAAGAAAAAATAAGTGAAAAAGACAGATAATAAGGCTGGATTTTATAAAGCTGATGCTAAAATATTGCCTAAGTGCTTGAGTGGTTTGGAGCATATTAGCAGGTTCTGGGATAAAAAACATGGTATATTTTCGGCTAAAATACTGCCTGGCGAATATTATGTGAGTATGCACGGTGAGCTTATTAGCACTGTTTTAGGTTCATGTATTTCTGCCTGCATTCGTGATGTAAAGATGGGGATAGGGGGTATGAATCATTTCATGTTACCAATAGGGTGTGAGGATTTGCATGCAGGTAAGGAGCATTTAACAGATGCTACTCGATACGGTAACTTTGCAATGGAAATTCTAATAAATGAAATATTAAAGGCAGGTGGAAGAAAGAAAAATATGGAGGTTAAAATTTTTGGCGGAGGCCGCGTACTATCGGGTATGAAAAAAATCGATATTGGTAGTAAAAATATAAATTTTATAGATGATTATGTTAGAGAAGAGAATCTAAATGTAATTTGTGAAGATGTAGGTGATATTTATCCAAGAAAAGTTCTTTTTTATGCGGATACAGGTAAGGTGAGAGTTAAAAAGTTACGTAATATGCATAATGATACAGTTAAAAAACGAGAAGAAAAATACCGCGAAAGCATTGATGATAAACCAGTGCAGGGCGATATAGAGCTTTTTTAATGGGGGCAGTATGTCGAAAAAAATAAAAGTATTGATTATTGATGACTCCGCTCTTGTAAGGCAGGTTTTAACCAGCATTATGGAAGAGTCAGGAAGTATTGAAGTGGTAGGGGCTGCAAGGGATCCGCTTGATGCGCGTGAAAAAATTAAGAAGTTAAATCCTGATGTTCTAACATTAGATGTTGAAATGCCAAAAATGGATGGTATTACATTTCTAAAAAATTTGATGCGCCTGCATCCTATGCCAGTTGTTATGATTTCAACGTTGACAGAAGCTGGGGCGGATGTAACGCTTGAGGCATTAGAGATTGGTGCTGTTGATTTTATTTCAAAGCCAAAAATCGGTGTGCAGGGTGCATTGCAGGAATATACGGATGAAATTATAGAGAAAGTAGAAACGGCGGGTAAAGCAAAGGTCAGGGAGTATAGAGCACCCTCTACCAGGCCTGGTGTTGATAAAAAACTCGACGCAGGGGCAGTGCTTGAAAAAAGAACAGGGAAAATACGTTTCAAAACAACCGATAAAATTGTTGCTCTTGGCGCATCAACAGGAGGAACGGAAGCAATTAAAGAGGTTCTCGAATGCCTGCCTGCAGATGCGCCAGGTATTGTCATCTCTCAGCATATACCCATTGCATTCAGTAGGTCATTTACTGAAAGAGTCAATAAAACCAGTCAGGTAACTGTGTGTGAACCCCAGGATGGTCAAAAAATTGTGCCAGGTCATGTGTATATAGCACCAGGTGATAAACATCTTCTGGTTGAACGAAGTGGGGCTGAGTATATCTGTCGCTTAAATGACGGCCCACCTGTGAGCCGGCATAAGCCCAGTGTTGATGTAATGTTTCGCTCGGTGGCACAAAATGTGGGGCCAAATGCAATGGGGGTGATGCTCACGGGTATGGGGGCAGATGGTGCTCAGGGGATGTTAGAGATGAAGCAACAGGGAGCCTACAATATATCGCAGGATGAAGAGAGCTGTGTGGTCTGGGGAATGCCAGGTGCGGCAGTTAAAATTGGTGCGGTAGATAAAGAAATTACGTTGAGTAAAATTGCGGATGAAATATTGAAATATTGTCTGAATAATTAGTTTATTTTATAATTGTTCATTAAAAGCGTGTGAGATAACATATATGAAATATATTATTATGGCTATTATTATATCAGTTTTTATGATTTTTTATGGTCAGTTTTTTTCCAGTGGAAAATATAGTCTTATAGAATTTTTAACTATTATTTCAATCTGGTTAGCGACAAGTTGTGTCTTGTTTGTAAGTTTTAAAAAATCAAATTCTGATAATGGCTTAGGTAACAGTGATGAGTATAATAAAATCACTTCAGATATGATTAATAATACAGGGGAGCAGTATCGGAATCTGTCGACAGAATTAAAAATTATTACCTCTAAAGTGGATGTTATGAAGTCGATTGTTTCTGAGGCAGTTAAAGGGTTGTCTTCTAGCTTCACAAATTTGTCAGAACAGTCTTCAAGTCAGGAAAGCCTGATGCATGAAATTATTAAAGGTCTACACTCAACTGATGGTGAAGATAATCAGAAAGGATTCATTGAAGAGACCAGGGAAGTGCTGGAGTATTTTGTACAAAATATAACAGAAGTAAGTCGCGGTGGTATGACAATGGTTTATACAGTTGATGATATTGAAACGCAGATGGATAATGTTAATCAGTTGCTGGGTGAGATTAGTGCGGTAGCAGATCAGACTAATTTGCTGGCGTTAAATGCTGCGATAGAAGCTGCAAGGGCAGGCGAGGCAGGCCGGGGATTTGCTGTTGTGGCTGATGAGGTAAGAGCGTTATCGATAAACTCAAATAATTTGAATGATAAAATACGTGGAGTAGTTGATAAATCAAAGGCAAATATAGCTAAAGCCAAAGAGATTGTTGGGGGAATAGCTGGCAAGGACATGAGTGTTGCGATGCAGCATAAATCAAGGGTTGATGAAGTTTTAGTGTTGATGGAAGAAAAAAACAAATTTGTAAACCAGAAATTACTGGAAGTTCAGGATATAGCCCACCATGTGGAGAACGGTGTTAATGTGGCGGTTCGATCCTTGCAGTTTGAAGACATTGCTCGTCAGCAATGCGAGCAGTTGAATGCTCATATAAATCTGGTCGATCAGTTGTTTGTAGGCATGCAATCAGAGGTGAAGTTAGCCGTAGAGGAAAGTAATAAAAATTCCAGTATATCAGCTATAACTATACTAAGTAATGCGATTAATGATTTAAATAATGGCATAGATAAAGTTACTAAAAAAGCTAATGTGATACACTCTACCACGATCAGCCAGAACGATCTGAATGAGGGTGACGTGGAGTTGTTTTAAATAAATCAGGTAATATAATTATGGGTATTTCAGTAAATATTTCAGGTGATAAAAAAACAGCCACAATAAAAGTTAATGGTCGTTTTGATTTTAGCTTGCACAACGAGTTCAGGAAGTCATATAAAGATGTTGATATGACTTCTGGTCAGTATCTGGTTGATCTTTCGGGTACTGATTATCTTGATAGTTCGGCGCTTGGTATGCTGTTGTTGTTAAAGGAGCAGGCAGACTCGCAATCGTGTTCGGTGAAGTTAACAGGCTTTACTGATGAAATTAAGGAAATACTGGTTATCGCAAGCTTCGATAAAATATTCACGTTGGGGTAAATTTTGGCGTCGTTAGAAAATTCACTAAAGACAGTGCTAGTTGTCGATGATGATCTGACAAATAGACTGGTTTTATGTGCCTTATTAAAAGACTTTGGTTATACCACTATAGAATCTGAAAATGGTGAAGAAGCTGTATGCGCGGTTGAAAAAAATTACATTGATATCGTGTTGTTGGATGTGATGATGCCAGTAATGGATGGTTATGAAGCAGCTAAAATAATTAAAAATATGACTGATCGGTTTATACCAATAATTTTTCTTACTGCCATGACTGATGAAGATGCGCTGGTAAAATGTATAGATTCAGGAGGCGATGACTTTCTTACCAAGCCATATAGTCATGTTTTACTAAAGTCTAAAATTAATTCTATGTTGAGAATTTCAGATCTTTATAAAAATATTGAGGAAAATAACAAGGAAATAAGTGAAAGAAATTTGCAAATGCAAAAGGAAATGAATGTAACAAAAAAACTTTTTGATAAATTGTCAAAAAATGATATGCGGGGTGATAAAACAGGTTTGAAATATTCTATGTCTCCAATGTCGATGTTTAATGGGGATTTAATTTTGACGGAAAAAAACCAGACTTCAGGTCTGGATATTATAGTTGGTGATTTTACGGGGCACGGTCTCTCTGCGGCAATTGGTGCAATTCCCGTGTCAGATATTTTTCATACCATGACAAAAAAATGTTTTGCTTTTACTGATATTCTTGTAGAAGCTAACTCTAAACTTATGGATTTGTTGCCAACGCAGATGTTTATGGCTTGCGTGTTTATGAGTGTAGATAGAATAAATAATGTTCTAAGTATCGTTAATTGTGGCTTGCCAGATGTATATCTTTATCGAAATAACAGGGTTATTAAAACATTTAAATCGAATAATATTCCCCTGGGTATAGCAAATATAACATCTTCTCAATTTGAGATTGAGATGGAGATACTTGAGTATGGTGATCGGATGTATGTTGCTACGGATGGTATTATGGAAGCACAGAGCACAGATGGAGATATGTTTGGTCTGGACAGATTGCTGGACATAATGGCAAAGGACAGGCACAGTGAAAAACTATTTGAAATGATTTTAAGTGAAATTTCCAGTTTTTCAGAAGGTGCTGATCAAAGCGATGATATTACTTTACTGGAATTGTGCCATCTGAAAAATGTGGAGTATGAGCGGGGCGCTGAGTTTTCTAATGAGCACCGGGAGGCAAATAACTGGTCAATGGAGTTTTCGCTGGATATTAAAAGTTTACGCCAGTTTGATGTGTTACCCTATATTATGCAGGGAATCAATAATTTACAACCTCTGGAAAGTGGCCGTACCAGTGTGCATACTGTGCTAACTGAATTATTTGCTAATGCGCTGGATCACGGTGTTTTAAAACTTGATTCATCAATGAAATCGACCCCGCAGGGGTTTATGGAATTTTATCAGGAAAAGCAAAAACGTCTGGAATCATATGATGAGGGACATGTACAGATAACTTTAAGGCATGAGTTGTCTAAAAGCGGAGAAGGTGGGAGATTGAGCCTTTTTGTGGCCGATAGTGGAGATGGCTTTAATCATAAGCTTGTAGAACAGGAGGATAAAAGTGAGTATTCCGGGCGAGGTTTAAAACTCATTAAGTCGCTTTGTACAGAAATGCAAACTATGGGCAGGGGTAACACCGTTATGGCTTATTATGACTGGGGGGATATGAAACCATAAGCCAGAAAGAGAGTATCTCCTCGGTCTTAATGTTCTAAAAAATATTGGCAACTACTCATACGGTTCAGTATAATATTATCTGAAAGCGTCCCCGTATAGCTAAATATGGAAAATTCAGGCTCGCAAGTCCATTTTTTGCCGAGGCTGAAGTCCCGGTTCCAGTGTGACACCCCGAGGTGAGGCTTTAGCCTCGCTTTATACTACAGGGTGATTTTTTTGTGGAAAAATATTTCAGGGGGTGAGTAGTTACAAATATTGATTAATATCAACAGAGCGGATAGCTTGAGGTATTATGCTAATAACATGATAATTAGCAGGGGTGTCTTTAACCTGAATCCGTACCTTCATGACGGCACAGAGCACAAGCGCCTGATTCCACAGCGGTTTAAAAAATACCCGCTTAATGGGGGTGAAGACAGGATTTTTTAATTCCACTGTGAAACCAGTATCTTACACTCTGTATCCGCCCTGAAGATACGGA
>DRNA01000447.1 GCA_011322365.1 Aeromonadales bacterium
ATTAAATTTTTTTTCAAGACAACTTCTCCATCACAAACGTAACATGCAAGAAATATGGCTAACTATCTAAAATGGAATTAATGGCTAATTCCATATTGATGTCGATAGGCATTTATAGCTTTTAATATAGTCCCATTTCCCTGATTTTTCAGGTAATTTGCTAAATCTTGCAGTTTAATAATAGCTATGACCGGGATCTGGTACTGTTGTTCCACTTCCTGGATAGCTGAGAGTTCAGCCTGTCCTTTTTCCTCGCGGTCGAGCGCGATAACCACGCCAGCGGGTTCAGCACCGGCATTATAGATAATATCCATGGCTTCACGTATGGCGGTTCCTGCTGTAATAACATCATCAATAATTAATACCTTACCCTGTAAGGGAGCCCCAACTATGGCGCCGCCTTCACCATGATTTTTGACTTCTTTACGATTAAAGCAATACGGTGTATCTTTTTGAAACTGGCTGGCGAGTGCCATTGCAGTCCCGGTAGCCAGTGGGATGCCTTTATAAGCAGGTCCGAATAGCACATCAAACTCCACTGCGGATGTTTCAATTGCCTGGGCGTAGTAGTGGCATAATTTCACCATATCACTACCACGATTAAACAACCCGGCATTGAAAAAATAAGGGCTGCTACGTCCGGATTTTAATGTGAATTCACCAAAGCGGATAACTGCTCTTTCAAGTGCAAAATCAATAAAATCCGCTCTAAAATCAGACATTTTATATCACCTTCAATAAGCTGTTAATTGAGTGACTGCTGTTGAAAATCAAATATTTCACGGATACCATTTCTGCCATATTCCAGTAGCTGAGAGAGTTGAGTATCATTAAACTCACCCTCTTCAGCGGTACCCTGTAATTCGATGAAACCACCGGCTTCAGTCATTACCAGGTTCATATCTGTTTCTGCGTTTGAGTCTTCTGCATAATCCAGATCGAGTACCACTTCGCCATTATAAATACCCACAGAAACAGCAGCTACCATGTATTTTAACGGATTAGTGGTAATTTTTTTATTTTTTAACAGCATATTAATCGCATCGACCAGGGCAATACAGGCACCACTGATAGAGGCAGTACGAGTTCCACCATCGGCCTGAATAACATCACAATCAATAGTGATAGTACGTTCACCCAGCAGTTTTAAATCTACTGCAGCTCGAAGAGAGCGACCAATTAGTCGTTGAATTTCCTGGGTACGTCCACTTTGTTTACCTCTGGCAGCTTCCCGATTCATGCGTGTGTGGGTAGAACGGGGTAGCATGCCATATTCAGCGGTAATCCAGCCCTGATTTTTACCTTTGAGGAAGCGGGGAACGTTTTCTTCAATACTGGCAGTGCAAAGAACGCGGGTGTCACCAAATTCAATTAGAACGGAACCCTCCGCATGCTTGGTAAAATGCCGGGTGATAGTCACCGGACGAAGTTGATTGCTGGTTCGGCCGCTTGGACGCATTGAAAATTCCTCTAAACTGGTCAGATAATACTGAAAAACAGTATAGCATTATGATACAGGTAGGAGCGAATGCATTCGCGAATACGAATTGACTCAAATTAAATGTAACCCTGGCTTGAAATAAAAACAATCGTTGACTCATATTAAATGTAACCGAAATTTCGGAGCATTAATATGGGTAAAACAGAACGTCAAGCGTACCTTGAAGCCATCAA
>DRNA01000448.1 GCA_011322365.1 Aeromonadales bacterium
ACCCTGATAGCGACGCACCAGCTTACTCCAGCTACGTTCGGAGCCGGAGAGCGCTTTTTGTATTAATTGCCAATCACTATTTTTGAACATAATTTATAAATTATTTTTATAATCTTGAATGATTAAGGGTATATATACCTGAATCAGAGTTTTAAACAGGATATTTTAAAACCTGTCAACCCGAACACTGTCATCTGATCCGAACATTGTCATCCAACCCGAACATTGTCATCCCGCCCCGAACACTGTCATCCCGACCTGAACATTGTCATCCCGACCCGAACTCTGTCATCCCGACCCGAACACTGTCATCCCGACCCGAACACTGTCATCCCGACCCGAACACTGTCATCCCGACCCGAATACTGTCATCCCGACCTTGTGGAGGGATCTTAGAGCCATATAAATTCATCATTTCTTGCAAGGTTAGTCGTAAACTGACCCGAAAAAGTTTGTAAAAAGATAATCTATGGTTTAAAAGATTTGTTTCGTCAGGGCGATTTTGACCATCCAGGCAACGGTTAATATGGCAATAGTCATGCCGCTAAGCCTCTTAGCGTGGGTCTTAGCCATTTTCAGAGTATATATGCCACTAAATATATAGACCAGTAACAACAGCAATTTAAATGAAAGCCAGCCATGAATCAGTGATGTGTGGCTAAGATAGGCCAGAGTGAAGCCGCTGATAAATAATAAGGTATCGTTGATATGAGGGATAATTTTCAATTTGGGCCATAGCAGCTGCCAGGGAATGCGCTTCAGGGTCATCACAGCACGGATAAAAAATAAAATCAGACTGATACTGACAAAGGTCACATGAAGTAATTTTAACCACCAATAGCTGTTTTCAAACACAACAATAAACCCGAAGTCTAATTTTTGGCTATTCTATCATAGAAATTTTGATCATCGCCTCAAGTTCGGGCATAGTAAGCCTAACTAATAATAACAGGGAATAAACATACATGATCACCAATCCAGCGGTACTTTTTGGCATCCTTGCTGCCATGTTAGGGACTATTTTTTATACCTCTACTAGTGATGATAAATTCTGGAAGGATTTTTATGCCGTTGTTCCGGTGCTACTGGTGTGCTATTTCCTGCCTTCATTGCTCAATACAGCTGATATTGCTGGTGAAGAAGCTTCAAAACAGCTCTATTTTGTGGCTTCTCGTTTCCTGTTGCCGGCCAGTCTGGTGTTATTAACCTTAAGTATTGATCTCAAAAAAATTGCAGCATTGGGCTGGAAAGCAGTTGCCATGTTTTTCACGGGTACAATAGGTATTGTCATCGGTGGCCCCATAGCGATTTTAATTATGTCCGTTATAAATCCGGATATTGTTGGTGGCCATGGGCCGGATGCTATCTGGCGCGGCATGACTACCATTGCCGGCAGTTGGATAGGTGGCGGCGCGAATCAAACAGCAATGAAAGAAATTTATCACGTAGGTGATGAAGTGTTCTCGATGATGGTGACTGTGGATATTATTGTAGCGAATCTGTGGATGGCGGTACTGTTGGTATTGGCGTCTAAATCAAAAGAAATGGATAAAAAAATGGGTGCGGATACTTCTGCTATTACTGAATTACAACATACGGTTGAAGCTTTTCATAAAAAGCATGCAAAGATCCCCCAGTTAAAAGATTTTATGATTATTCTAGGTATTGCTTTTGCTGTTGTAGGGCTTTCCCATTTCCTGGCTGATGTGCTGTCAGGATATTTTTCAACAATTGCTGATCTGAAAAACTCCAGTATCAGCAGCCAGTTTTTCTGGCTGGTAGTTTTTGCTACAACCTTTGGTATTGTACTTTCATTTACCAAAGCAAAACAGCTGGAAGGTGTTGGCGCATCAACCATAGGTTCAGTATTCATTTATATTCTTGTGGCCACCATTGGTTTAAAAATGGATGTGATGGCCATATTTAATAATCCCTATTTATTCCTGGTTGGATTTATCTGGATTTCAGTACATGCCATCTTATTACTGGTAATGGCAAGACTAATCAAAGCGCCTATGTTCTTTCTTGCAGTGGGTAGCCAGGCAAACGTTGGTGGTGCGGCATCTGCACCTGTTGTTGCATCCGCATTTCATCCTTCGTTGGCTTCAGTGGGCGTACTATTGGCGGTTTTAGGCTATGCTGTTGGTACTTATGCGGTGGTGTTTATAGCAGCGCCATTAATGGAAATGGTTGCACCCGGATAAAAATTTCTGATTAAACTATGAGTATCCACTATATAGAACCCGTATTTCGTCCGCCCAGTGAGTGGCGCTCACTGATATTGCAGGTCACTAATGGCTGTTCCTGGAATCATTGTACCTTTTGTGAGATGTACACCCAGCCTCAGAAAAAATTTCGTTTTAAAGAAATAGATGAAGTAGAAAATGATCTAATGGAGGGGATTGCATCTCAGGGCGAACCGCATAAAATATTTCTTGCCGATGGCGATGCAATGACTTTATCCAGTCGTCGTCTCAGTGAAATTTTAGAGTTGATCAATAAAAAGTTACCCAATATTCAACGTGTTTCAAGTTACTGCCTGCCTCGAAATATAAAAAATAAAACCGTTGTTGAACTGAAAAAATTAAGGGAGCTCGGTTTGAAAATGGTCTATGTGGGCTGTGAGTCGGGTGATGATA
>DRNA01000449.1 GCA_011322365.1 Aeromonadales bacterium
GCGTGGTGGATAAAGAGCTGGGCAATGAGTTTATCTTTAAACTCAGCGGCATTGATCACAAACTGGATACCAATGATCTGCTGGTGGTTATTGGTACAACCGAGGAAATTGAGCGCTTAAGAAAGGATATTAATACTCCGGTTTAGAACTCGTTTTTAACAGTTAATAGCAAAGACTAAGACTGGAAGGTAATCGCCTCATTTATAAAACAGAAATAATTATTGAAAATGTGCTGAATTTAGACCAAATTCGACTCTAAAATCAGTTGCCTTAACCTTGGGGATCACTTTTCCGTTTTTTTTAATTAGTGAAATAATTCCGTAGCTTTCCAGTTTCTTTAATGTTCGGGATAAATTAGATTTTTTTCTGTGACTAATTTTTTCTAATTCAGTAATAGATTGTGGCTTATATTGAATAATAATCTTGAGCAATTCCTGATTTTCATTACTTAGCACCTGGGAAAGGGACTTTACGGATTCAAACCAGATTTTTGGCTCACTGGGCTTTGGTTTATAGGTTCCCTTAGCAATTGCGAGTGTTCTGTTTTTATAATCTTTGAGGGACATAATCCCTACATTCATCACTTTCATAAAATTTACCTGTGTAACTCAGAAATAATTCTATCGACATCAGACCAAAAATCTTCCATAAGTTGAGCTGCATTTTCAAATTCATATGGCTCTACTATATTTTTCTCATGCTTGTGATCCCAGACAAGCCTCTTTGCATTATATTTTTTCTTTTTTGGTTTAATACCATGCGCATTGTCATAACCCAGAACTCTGAGGTTAGATGGATTATGAAGAGTAAGAGAATACCTTATTCCATGAGGAATATGCTTATTGGCTATTACCTGCTTTGCTTCAAATTTTGTCCAAAAGCCATTTTCCATTGGAAAAATCTCATTATCTAACTGCAATAGAACTTCTAAACCTGGATCTATATCGTCGGAATCAGGCAAAATGCTATTCTCAATTTGTTATCATCTAATGATAACACCATTCTAGAGTATCTTTTTAGATAATTCCAGTATTTCAAGATGATAACTTTAAGAAAAAACTATAATTTTCGCCTGACATAAAATATGATTTTAATCAATCGATATCAGGTTTAACTGGTGATTGAACTTACCTTTTTGAATTGTTTGACCTGTCTATGGGAAATGTCCCTTATACCCTGGGAAAAAACCGTTTTAAATATGCTATGGTCTGAAATTTTTTATTGGTTAATAAATTCAGGTATAGGATAATCAATCAATTCATCTATTACCGCTTCAGGTAGAAAGGTCTTACTGAAGCATTTATCTAATAGCTCAAGTTGATTTATTTTGGATAGAAAGAATATTGGGCTGGTATTTGAGCAAACAATCATAGATTTACTGAATTGCAGATATTGTAGTTATATCATCTTCAATATCTTCATCTGCAAGCATAAACCATTTATTAAAATGTTGTTTAAGTCTGGCATTGAAATCATCAAAGCTTAGTTCTGACAGTTCTGCAACAGCACTGAAACTTATTTTACTGGGCGTGGTGGATAAAGAGCTGGGCAATGAGTTTATCTTTAAACTCAGCGGCATTGATCACAAACTGGATACCAATGATCTGCTGGTGGTTATTGGTACAACCGAGGAAATTGAGCGCTTAAGAAAGGATATTAATA
>DRNA01000450.1 GCA_011322365.1 Aeromonadales bacterium
TAAAGACCTTTTTCATAATTAATAACTATAAATGCACCTTTAATAAAGACGTTAAGTAATGAAAATTCTAGTTGCCATAAAAAGAGTACTGGATCCTGCAATTGCCGTTCAGGTAAAAGAAGATGAATCCGGGGTCGATATTAGTAATGAAAAAAAGTCGATAAATCCATTTGATGAAATAGCCGTGGAAGCTGCTGTTCAACTGAAAGAAAGTGGTGTAGCGGAAGAGGTTGTTGTCGTATCTGCTGGAACACTGGAAACTGAATTATCATTGCGTGATGCCATGGCTATGGGGGCAGACAGAGCCATTTTGGTAAAAACCTGTCGACCATTACGTGCACTGTCTGTAGCAAAGATATTACAGTTTCTTTGTAAAAGGGAAAAACCAGCACTGGTCTTATGTGGTAAACAGTCTATAGATAGTGATCAAAGCCAGGTTCCACAGATGCTTGCCGGAATGAATCACTGGCCGCAGGTGCTGTTTGCCTCTTCTCTGGAAATTAATCAGAACACCATTGTTGTTTCCAGTGAGGTTGAAACCGGGATTGAAATATTTGAAATGTCGCTGCCAGCCGTTGTTTCTGTAGATTTGAGACTGAATGAGCCTCGTTATCTTACTCTGATGAATATAATGAAAGCTAAGAACAAACCCGTTGAAATTATAGAATCTGATGAGTTAGGTCTTGATCTTAAAGATAGAATTAAACAATTAAAAGTCAGTCCAGCTCAGGATAGAAAGCCGGGTGTAGTTTTGAATAATGTTTCTGAATTAATTAATATCCTTAAGACAAAACCAGAAAAGGATCAATAAATTATGAATGTTTTGGTTCTGGCAGAGTTCGATTCTCTTGGTCTGAAAGAAGAAACATCTCGAACGATAAGAGCTGCGATGATGTTTTCAAAACCTGTCGATGTTCTGGTTGTTGGCTATCAATGCAGCAACATTGCTCAACAGGTTTCTAAAATGGAGGGAATCAGACATGTGTTTTATCTGGATAATAAGGCATTTTTAGACCCGTTGCCTGAAATACTATCCGATCTTCTATATAAAATGATAAAAGGTATGATAGGAGATGGAGCAATAGAACAATATTCACATCTGTTGATTTCTTCTGGTAGCGAGGGTAAAAATATTATACCCAGACTGGCTGCTATGCTTGATGTGGAACCGGTTTCAGATGTGGTTGCAATTAATTCTGAGCAATCTTTTGTACGCCCAATTTATGCTGGAAATGTGCTGGAAACACTGATTACGACGGATTCTATAACTCTACTCACAATAAGAACTACTGCTTTTGAGCCGGTGAATACAAATGGGGATGCTGATATTATAACTTTTGAAGCTGAGAATGTACTTTCAGTGAGTAAAAAAAGAGTGGACAGAATTCAGACAGATTTATCCAGGCCAAAACTGCGTGGAGCAAAAATTATTGTATCGGGAGGTAGAGGCCTGGCCACAAAAGAAAATTTTGAAAAACTGATATTCCCTTTGGCAGATAAATTAAATGCTGCTGTAGGAGCATCCAGAGCAGCAGTAGATATGGGTTTTGTCGGTAATTCCTTTCAGGTTGGACAAACCGGGGCTATAGTTTCTCCCAATTTATATATTGCGGTTGGTATTTCAGGGGCTATTCAACACCAGGCAGGTATAAAAGACGCCGGAATTATTGTGGCTATTAACAAAGACCCCAATGCAATGATATTTAAAGTTGCCGACTACGGGCTGGTTGCTGATCTTTTTGATGTAGTACCAGAGCTGATTGAACAACTTTAAGGGTGAGTATGGATTCAGATTCATTATTCTATGATGTACTTATTGTCGGTGCAGGTCCCTCTGGATTAAGTACCGCCATTCACCTGAAACAACTGGCAAAAAAAAATAACCAGGAGATTTCAGTCTGTATTCTTGAAAAAGGCTCTGAAGTCGGCTCTCATATTATTTCCGGTGCAGTACTGGAAACAGGTCCACTGGAAACTTTATTTCCAAACTGGAAAGAAAGTGATATTCCAGTAACAAATCAGGTTCAGGCAGAAAACTTTTTTTATTATACCAGGCGTTCAAGATGGTCTTTACCTGTTCCTGCACAATTAAAAAACTCTAATAATTACATAATCAGTCTTGGACAATTATGTAAATGGCTCGCTAAACAGGCAGAAGCTCTTGGCGTTGATATTTTCCCGGGTTTTCCGGCTGCACAGGTTATCTACAATTCAGACGGCTTTGTATCTGGTATTGAGACGGCAGCTATGGGGCTTGATGCATCTGGGGAAAAAAATGCTAATTACCAGCCTGGACTAAAACTTTTTGCAGGTTATACAGTTGTAGCTGAAGGCTGCCGTGGTTCATTGAGTAAAACAATTATAAAACGCTTTAGACTGGATCGTAATTCAGAA
>DRNA01000451.1 GCA_011322365.1 Aeromonadales bacterium
AGCCGCAGATACATTCTCAATCACACTCTGTAAATTCGAAATAGTCGAGTCAAGCCGGTTTTGCACAGCACCAAGGCTTGCCCGGGTTGAATCAATTTGACTAATAGAAGCATCGATGACATCCAATGCATCCTGTGCCCCCTGAGCAGTAGATATATCAATGGTACTTGCTCTGAAACCGGTATCACTAATGGTTCCCGCTCCAGCAGACTGGGTAGTAACAGTAGAAATACCACCTGTGGCAGAGCTACTGAACAAAGCTGCAGAACTAGCTGTCCCGGTGAATTTAATATCACCTGATATCACCGAACCCTCTGTTGTCGCCACCGTGGTCGCGGTACCGGAAATTGCCGTATTAGCAAAATTTCGTGCTTCAACTGTAGGAGCTGCAGCTACACCACCACCGTCAGCGAAGGTAATATCATCAAAAGTGATGTTAGCACCATCATTGTCGACTATATCAACGGTACCGTCACCATTATCTGTCACACTCAGATTGGATAAACGGGCATCGGATTCAATGGCAGTTTTAAGGGCTGCGCCTGAGGCTGCTACAGAAGCTGTGCCTGTGATCTGCGACAATTGCACACCATTAATGGTGATATCCAGGGTGTCCGCTGCATTATCTACACCGGTCAGGGTTATCCGAGCAGTGGTTTTGGCATCCGCGCGAACACCGGAGACAGTTGAGTTAACAGCATCCTGAATGGCCTGAGCAGTATCTCCTACAGATGCGCCCACGGTTGTTGTCCTTCCATCGACCACAAAACTCAGGGTTTGATTCTCGTCAACGGTGCTTACTGGACTTGCCGCTGATGCAGAAGCATCGGCTAAAGCAAAGCCTGTAAAGACAATATTGTTTATCCTGCCTAAATCAGTAGCTCTGGCTGAGGTGATACTAAAGGAAATAGTTTCATTAGCCTGGGCACCAACCTGAAAAGCAACGTTTGATAGTGAACCGTTAAGTATGCTTCTGCCTCCAAATCGAGTGGTATTAGCAATACGATTAATTTCTGCCTGTAATTGAGTGACTTCGGATTGAAGAGCGGTTCGTTCTTCGACAGAATTTGATCCATTAGCTGATTGTATTGCCAGATCCCTTATCCGTTGCAGTAAGTTAGTTGATTCGCCTAATGCACCTTCAGCAACCTGTGCCATGGAGATGCCATCGTTAGCGTTTCTGGCTGCTACCGTCAGACCCCTTACCTGGCTGGTTAAACTGTTTGAGATCTGTAAACCTGCTGCATCATCTCTCGCACTGTTGATTCTCAGGCCGGAAGACAGCCTTTGAAGTGATCGTTCGAGTCCTAGATTGGTCCTCGAAAGGTTCCGTTGCGCATTAATAGACGCAACGTTGGTTGATATTATACTTGCCATTTTTATGGTACTCCTTTCTCTTTATTGTGTTCCAGAATGACCTGTGGAAAACCGATAGCAAAGAAAACTGTAAAATGCCGCTAAATTTAAGTGGTAAATGCCATTAATCGAAAGTGATTAACTTTGTCATTCGTTTCAATCAGCATGATTTTAGCGAGTTTTCTTACCATTATTTCACACAAATCTCTCTATAAAATAAACACTTCATATATTGCTGTTTTAGTCAGTACTTATTTCGTTACCGCAATAAAGTACAGAGGTTAATAGATAGACTCTACCCACGAATCACATGATCGAGGATACCTTGGTTGGCGACGGCAAATAACAAACCTTTAAAATTAAATTAAATTAAATAAATATCAATAAAAACAGTTAGATAAAGTCAGTTCAGACAGGGCAAATAATTGCCGGAAGCGGCAAAATTTGTCGCTTTTGAATAAAGCAGCAGCTTTGGTCGAGAATCGTCTAAGGTTAATTACCGAAGAAAGGCTAAAAAGTAGTGTCAATGATTTGACGTTTTTATATTATTGAACTAAAAATGAATGTAACATACTGATATTAATTTTTCTAAATCACTTTTGTGCTCATTCCGGTTGTATTTAATGCAAATTAATGAATTATCCATATTGACTATCACTATTCATTCTTCCTGTGAAAATAAACTCAATGTTCTTTTCGATTTTATTGGAGAAGATACTCTGGAAGCGAATGCGGAAAACTGGCTGGAAATTGTTCCAACTGCCGATCAGCTGCTGGCGATTGCTATTTGTACCGGTGAAAATGCTGTTCTTGATGAAGAGGGTCATCATAAACTGGCCGGCCTGCTTAAAGAAATTGTTTCGTTTGATAGTTTGACTCCGGTCATTATTATGGGTGCCGATAAAACGCAATTACAGCAAGAATTCTCTCCGAGTTTATTGAATCAGGTAGTTAGCTATCTACCTTTAAGCTGTAAATACAATGAGCTTATCTCCGCTTTACATATTTGTCAGATTTGCAAAACGGAAAAACAACCCGTTATCTATACTCAGGGTTCAACAAAATCCTTTCGATCCATGGTGGGACAGTCAGCGGGTATTGCCGAAGTGCGAAAGTTAATCGGCCAGGTTTCCACCACAGAAGCGAATGTTTTAATCACGGGTGAATCCGGAACCGGTAAAGAAGTTGTAGCTCGAAATCTGCATTTTTTGTCTCATCGTAAAGACAGCCCATTTGTACCGATTAACTGTGGTGCCATACCTGCAGAATTATTAGAATCGGAACTTTTTGGACATGAAAAAGGTGCTTTTACCGGAGCCATCAGTTCACGACAGGGGCGATTTGAGCTGGCTCAGGGTGGCACACTTTTTCTTGATGAAATTGGTGACATGCCGATTCCAATGCAGGTGAAATTACTCAGAGTAATCCAGGAAAGGACCTTTGAACGCGTGGGTGGCAATAAAGTAATTAAAGCGGATGTCCGCATAATTGCTGCAACCCATCGCGATCTGGAAAAAGCGGTTGAGCAGGGTGATTTCCGCGAAGATCTGTATTATCGTTTGAACGTTTTTCCCATTGATGTTCCTCCTTTACGGGAGCGCTCAGATGATTTGGCTCTGTTAATTAATGAATTAGCTACACGTCTGGAACATGAAGGACGGGGTGCCGTTCGTTTTACTGCCAACGCTTTGTTGTCTTTAACTCGACATCCGTGGCCAGGAAATGTACGGGAATTGGCTAATCTGGTTGAACGTCTCGCTATTCTGTTTCCATTCGGTGTGGTTGATATTAATGATTTACCCGCGAAATACTGTCATGCCGAAGGCGTCGAAAGCCCACAACCGCCAAAGCTGGTTGATAAAATAAAAAACAGCGATATTGTATCTCATCACTCTGAAGCTGAGCTGGTTTTGCCCAGAGATGGTGTACAACTCAAACAATATCTGGCCGATCTCGAAAGACGTTTTATTCAGCAGGCACTGGATCAATCCGATGGCGTGGTGGCCAGAGCTGCAGAAATTCTGGGTATGAGAAGAACCACTCTGGTTGAAAAAATGAAGAAGTATGATTTAACTAAGGAGAGTTAACAGCGTCTGCTAAAAAACATTAACACTTCCGGCCCTTTCTCTTACACATTTCCTCAGCAACTGTCATGAAATTGACTCAACAGCTGTATCAAATCTTTTGAAAATTATAACTTATTGATTTTACTAGAAAATATCTTATGGCATAAACATTGCTATATCTGTTAGGTCGGCAAAAAAGCACCAGGGTAGAGCTGAACAAAATAAAAACAATGAATTAACAGGATAATTGTATGCCATCTGTGTCGCAGGAAACTTTTACCCAGCAGAATACGAGCGAAAACAAAAGTCGTCGTCAATCTTCGTCCCCGAAAAAAACGCCTGAAAATATAAATAACACAAAATCATCAGGTATCGATAAATTACAGAATGAGCAACGGAGTTTGACCGATGCTTTTAAACAATTTTCGAAGTTAAGTGATGAAATTTTAAATTCATATTCTCATCTGGAAGAAAAGGTTGAGGCTTTAAATGATGAACTGGAGGTGGTCAGCCGTCAGAGAATAGAAGAGTATGAACAGAAAAAGGCATTAGCTCAAAGACTACAGGGACTGCTCAGTATTTTACCGGCAGCGGTGATTCAACTGGATACAGCGGGCAGAGTCACCGATTTTAACCCGGTTGCGGAAACACTGCTAAACACCAGGCTTAAGCAGCGCTCATGGTTTGAAATCGTCAGTGATTCTTTTGAATTAAATCAGACTGATGGTATCGAAGCCAGATTAAAAGATGGTCGTCATCTTCATGTTACAACCTGTCCACTACCTCATGACAAGGGTCAACTTATCGTACTTACAGATGTCTCTGATATGCATCAGCTTAAAGTCAGGGTTGATAGAAACAAACGTCTGGCAACAATCGGTAAATCAATGGCATCGTTATCCCATCAATTAAGGACGCCGCTTGCAACTGCATTGCTTTATGTTTCCCATCTACAGAATAAATCGATACCACAGGCTCAAAAGCAGGATATGGCCAGAAAATTACAGAATCGTCTGGAAAATATGAATCGCCAGATTGATGACATGCTTCTGTTTGCTCGCGGGGGGCTTGAAATGGCCAGTCAATTTTCTGTATTAGACTGGTTTTGTAGTATTGAAACACAGATTTCAGAAATGCTTAATCAGCAACAGATAGAGGGTAAATTTAAGCTTCAGGTTGCTCCCGAAGATATGATTTTTATCAATCAGCACGCCTTAGATGAGGCCTTATTCAGTTTAGTCAGCAATGCTTGTGAAGCCGTATCCCACAGGCAATCAAAGCTGATAGAAATCCTGCTGAAATCTACAGCGGTAAATTCGACGAACCCTGCGGTTTTAATTCAGGTGACCGATAATGGTGAAGGGGTATGTCAATCGGTTCAATCTGAATTATTCGACCCTTTTATTTCCAGTAAAACCCGAGGTACAGGACTGGGGTTAGCCATAGTTCATACCGTGATAACAACCGCAAAAGGTCAGGTTAGCTGGCGAAATCTTGATGAAGGGGGGGCTGAATTTAATTTAATACTTCCGCTGGTTCAAGAATTGCATAAAAACATGAATGCCCTGGACTGTAGTTTTTCGGCATCACCGGCTGTTGCTAATGATGACAACAGCCCGTTATAGATGAATAAATGAAACTAAACTCGGGTATATGCTTAGTTAAACCGGGTTTGGTGAGTTGTTGGATCAAATTTTCATAAATAGGATGGATGTACTTTATGAGTCAATCAACAGTATTACTCGTTGAAGATGATGAATGTTTAAGAGAAGCCCTTTCTACGACCCTGGAAATAGCGGGTTATAAAACCATTGAAGCCGGTAATGGTAAAGAAGCTCTGGTGAGTATGCAGCGTCAAAATCCTGACATTGTGGTGAGCGATGTACAGATGGATGGTATGAATGGCAATGAATTTCTACAGGCCTTACGTAATCATTCAAAAGAACTGCCCTTTTTGATGATGACCGCCTACGGTAGTGTAGATGGAGCGGTTCAGGCAATGAGGGCAGGGGCCACAGATTATTTACAAAAACCCTTTGCGCCGGAAGTATTGTTAAATCTGGTTAATCGCTATATCCAGCCTCATCAAACCGATATTCTGGCACCGGTCATTGAAGATCCGAAAAGTAAGAACCTCTTTAAAATAGCATTGAAAGTTGCTGAAAGTCAGGCAACTGTTTTGCTTACCGGTCCCAGTGGAGCCGGAAAAGAAGTGATGGCACGTTACATTCATAATCATTCCAGCCGTAAAAAGGAACCTTTTGTTGCCATCAACTGTGCAGCCATTCCTGAGAATATGCTTGAAGCTACTCTGTTTGGTTACGAAAAGGGTGCTTTTACCGGGGCTCATCAGGCCTGTCCAGGCAAATTTGAACAGGCACAAAATGGTACTTTATTACTGGATGAAATTTCTGAAATGGATGCTGGGCTTCAGGCAAAGTTATTGCGGGTTCTGCAGGAAAGAGAAGTAGAAAGACTGGGTAGCCGAAAGAGCATCAGCCTGGATGTCCGAATCATTGCTACCTCAAATAAAGATCTACGAAAAGAAGTCAACGAACTCAAATTTAGAGAAGATCTTTATTACCGATTAAATGTTTTTCCTATTCGTTGTTTAGCACTGAATCAGAGACCACTGGATATCATTCCAATTGCCGAAGCCATGGTTGAAAGTTTAAGTAAACAACAGGGCCAACCGGTGCCCAGACTAAGTAATGAAGCTCAGTTAAGACTACGCCGCCATAATTGGCCGGGAAATGTAAGGGAACTTGAGAATGTAGTACAACGCGCGATGATTTTACATACTGATGATTATATTCAGTTAGCTGATATCCAGATTGAAGATGGTCATCAATCTGTTAGTGATTACCAGGATACTCAGGATGCCACGCCAGTAAATGACAATAATATGGCCGATAATGTCAATCTTGGAAATAATATTCGTAATCACGAATATCAAATTATTTTGGAAGCCTTACAACAGTTTAGAGGCAAACGTAGTGAAGTCTCACATGTTCTGGGTATCAGCCCCAGAACATTGCGCTATAAATTAGCAAAAATGCGCGAAGCAGGTATTGAAATACCTTAACTTTGTGGAAGATATTATTAAAGATTAATAGAATGCAGATGAAGAGTACAAATGAATAGTATAGACAGTTCAAGATTATTAGCTGAAATGCAACGCATGGCCCAGGCGGCTGACAGTGGCTCATCTATAAAAAATGTAGATATTGCTGGAAAACCTGCTTCAGGCGATTTTAGTGACTTATTTAGCCAGGCCCTGGGCACGGTGAATGAGTTGCAAATGCAGGCAGGCGAGTTATCCGATCGCCTGGTAAAAGGTGATCCCGGTGTTACTCTGGCACAATCAGTTCTTGCCGGACAAAAAGCTTCTATTGCTTTTGAAGCTACCTTGCAGGTAAGAAATCGTCTGGTACAGGCCTACCAGGACATAATGAATATGCCATTATAGGCAGTGTTTTGGTGAATTAAAATAAGTAACACTTCAGATTGATTCTGATTGGTTATACCCGTAATAGAGAATATTGAGGAATTAGTGTGGCAGATGTAAATCCTTCCCAGAATATGGTACCAGCCAATCCCGGCGCAGACAGTACATTTATGCCGGGTCTGGCCAATCTCGGCTTATTCAAGCAGGCAGGGTTAATGATTGGGCTGGCGGCCAGTATCGCGTTGGGAATTGTCATTGCGCTCTGGGCACAGAAGCCGGATATGCGTCCAATGGGACACTATGATAGTCAGACCACCTCCGATGCCGTCTCTTATCTGGAACAAAATAAAATCCCTTATCAACTGGCAAGCGATGGCAGTTTACTGGTTGCTCAGGATCGTTATCAACAGGCAAAATTAGCCCTGGCTTCTCAGGGTATTAATGAAACTTCAGCAGACGGATTTTTACAGAAGGACTCTGGTTTTGGTGTAAGTCAGCGACTGGAGCAGGCGCGACTGACCCGCAATCAGGAAATGCAACTGGAAAAAAGTATTAGTCAGTTCTCAGGCGTCAGGGCTGTACAGGTTCATCTTGCTATTCCAAGACAGACCACCTTTGTGGGCAGCACGAAAAAACCCAGTGCATCGGTGGTGTTGAATCTGATTAACCGGGGGCGTATGGACAGGGAACAGGGCCGTGCTATTGTTGATCTGGTTGCTGGTGCGGTACCGGGATTAGATAATGCACATGTCTCAGTGACGGATCAATTTGGGCGCTTATACCATTCTGGCTCTATGAGTGGTTCTGAGCAGGCATCAGAACGTGAATTTCTTGCTGAATCCAAAAGGCAACAGGAATTGAGCTCAAAAATTGAAAATTTATTATCGCCCATTCTGGGGCCGGAGAATTTTACTGTTCAGGTAAATGTTGATATGGATTTTACCCGGGTCTCACAAACTCAGAAGGTATTTAACCCGGATTTGAGCGCGGTTATAAGTGAAAAAAAGTTTGAAACTAGCAGTACTGCCGCTAATACATCGGGAGGTGTTGCCGGCGCATTAAGTAATCAGCCCCCAGCAGCGTCAACCATTCCTGATAATACCAACGCTGCCGGCACTAATAGTGCCAACCCGACGGAGGCGCAACCACTGAATAAACGGGTAGAGTCAGAACGAAAATTTGATGTCGATACAACTATCAGTCATACCCAGCAACAGGTGGGAAATATTACCCGTCTTACCGTCTCTGTAGGTGTGAATTATATGGATGATCCACAGAATCCGGGGACATTGATACCCAGACCCACTGCTGTATTAGACAAGATAAATCGCCTGGTTCAGGGGGTTGTGGGTTATAATATTCAGAGGGGTGATGAAATAGTAGTTGATAGCTTCCAGTTTATTAAACCTGAAGCTTTACCGGATGCGGCACCACCTGAGTTTTATGAACAACCACTATTTCAGGCTCTGTGGAAACCGGTAGTTGCCTTTATTGGCATTATTCTATTAATTTTCGTGATTTTAAAACCGCTTATGGCTAAGTTATCAACGCCTCCACCTGTGATGGCAGCCCCACAAAATTTTCCAGCAATAGATAATGCAGCGATGGCTGCGGGACAGGAAGCAATGGATATTCCCATGCCAGGTGAAATATCGCAGGTCAGCCGTGCAAAGGCGATGGTGGGTAATGATCCCAAACAGGTGGCGGCATTAGTACAAAACTGGATCTCTGAAGATGAGTGACGATAATACCAATGCACTTGCAGTAACCCAGCAACAGGAGCTGGACGGTACATCCAAAGCAGCTGTGCTGTTATTGAGTATGGGGGAGGATAACGCCGCCGAAGTACTTAAACATATGGGGCCAAAAGAGGTACAGAAAATTGGCCTGGCCATGGCGTCTTTAAAAAATGTTGCTAAAGAATCTGTGATTAATGTGCTGGATGATTTTCTCGAAGAGCTGGAACAGGGTACTGGATTAGGTATTGGCTCAGATGAGTATATTCGAAATGCAATCAATCAGGCTTTAGGGGAAGAAA
This sequence comes from Aeromonadales bacterium, assembly GCA_011322365.1. Lineage (GTDB taxonomy): Bacteria > Pseudomonadota > Gammaproteobacteria > Enterobacterales > DRNA01. The sequence continues at coordinate 8,909 of DRNA01000451.1, forward strand.
AAGCCGATGCAGTGATTGACCGAATCCTCTTAGGGGCTAATACCAAAGGTCTGGATACACTGAAGTGGATGGATCCTCGGGCCGTCGCAGATATTATTCGATACGAACATCCGCAGATACAGTCCATTGTCCTCAGCTACCTGGATCCTGATCAGGGTGCTATGGTATTGGGTATTCTCCCAGAAAATACACAGGCTGACCTTGTCATGCGCATAGCCGCTCTGGAAAGTGTGCAACCGGCTGCGCTGCAGGAATTAAATGATATTATGGAAAAACAGTTCGCAACCGGTACCAGCTCTAAATCCAAAGAGATAGGTGGGGTGAAGAAAATTGCGGATATTATGAACTTTCTGGATAGTTCTATCGAAAGTCGTGTTATGGAAACCGTGAAAGAACAGGATGAGGATCTTGGTCAGGAAATACAGGATCTGATGTTTGTCTTTGAAAATCTGATTGAAGTTGATGACAGGGGCGTTCAGGCCATACTACGTGAGATCTCAACAGATGTACTGGTGATGGCAATGAAGGGTTCAGATGAAGAGATTAAAGAAAAAATCTTCAAGAATATGTCAAAACGGGCAGCTGAGTTGATGCGTGATGATCTTGAAGCTATGGGTCCTGTGAAGCTGAGTGAAGTTGAAACTGCGCAGAAAGAAATCTTAAGCGTAGCCAGACGTATGGCGGATTCTGGTGAGATTGTACTGGGTAATGCTGGCGAGGAAATGATCTGATGATTCTGATCCCGAAGAGTTGAGATTAACGACGATGACACAACACAAGAACCTTTATAAAGCAGATGAAGTTGCTGATGTAGAGTCCTGGTCATTACCCGACATGCAGGGAAATATTGCGAATTCTGAAGATTCAGATCACTCACGTATTCAACAGTCATTGACTAAAAAACCACAAACAGCGAAACAGATAGAACAGATCCGTCAGCAGGCCTATGAAGAGGGTTATGCCCAGGGCGTTGAGCAGGGACTGCAGCAAACACTGCAGCAAAAATCTGCATTAAAAGAAAAAATTATCAATATAATAAATAAGTTACAATACCCACTTAATAAAATAGATGAACAAATTGAGAAGGAACTTTTACAATTAAGTGTGTTGATTGCAAAACAGGTGGTGAGAAGAGAATTGCAGCAGGATCCGCAACAGATCGCTGCGGTGATAAGAGAGTGCCTGGCAATTTTACCCAGCAGTAATACAAAACCTAAAATTCGATTACATCCGGATGATTTTCGTTGCATCCAGGAAATTTATCCCACAACAGCGAAAGATGAGGAAAGTGGCTGGCAACTGGTAGAAGACAGTTCAATCACCCCCGGAGGTTGCATGGTAGATACCCTATCGTCGCATATTGACGCCACCATTGAAGCTCGTATTAATCAGATTTCAACAAAAATGCTTGGGGGTAGTCGGGATGACGACTAATGCCTCAAAAGTATTATTAAATAAGATAACTGCAGCAAAAAAGGCCATTATAGAACCGGAGAAACTCCAGGTAGAAGGCCGTCTTACCCGCATGGTTGGTTTGGCTCTGGAGGCTGAAGGATGTGAAGTGCCTGTGGGAGGACGATGTGAAATTATCACTGCCGATGGCAGCGGGCATGTTGCTGAAGTAGTTGGTTTTAGTGGTGACAAAATTTTTCTTATGCCCAATGGTGAGATAAAAGGTCTGGGTCCCGGTGCCAGAGTTCGCCCCATGAGTCATTTTGATGGTATCCAGGTAAGTGAACAATTATTGAGCCGAGTACTGGATGGTAATGGTGACCCGCTCGATGGTGGTGAAAAAATTACTAGTGGTCAATTTATGCCTTTAAATGGAGAACCGATTAATCCGCTGAATCGTCATCCTATCGAGCAACCACTGGATGTGGGTGTCAGGGCAATTAATGCACTGTTAACCGTTGGCAGAGGACAGCGTATGGGGCTTTTTGCAGGTTCTGGTGTAGGTAAGAGTGTTTTATTGGGAATGATGACACGCTTTACTGAAGCCGATGTCATAGTCGTTGGATTAATTGGTGAAAGGGGACGTGAGGTTAAGGAATTCATCGAGCACAATCTGGGGGTGGAAGGTTTGAAAAAGGCCGTGGTGATAGCCGTTCCTGCTGATCAACCACCCTTAATGCGTTTACATGGGGCGAAAGTCGCTACTTCTATTGCTGAACATTTCCGTGATGAAGGTAAACAGGTATTGTTATTAATGGATTCATTGACACGCTTTTGTCAGGCTCAACGAGAACTTGCTTTAGCAATCGGAGAGCCACCGGCCACAAAAGGCTATCCACCTTCAGTGTTTGCCAAGTTACCCAAACTGGTTGAACGAGCTGGTAACGCTGAACAGGGAGCCGGTTCAATAACCGCATTTTATACGGTGCTTACTGAAGGTGATGACCAACAGGATCCCATTGCTGATGCCGCCAGAGCGATTCTGGATGGACACATAGTATTATCTCGCCAACTGGCAGATGCTGGTCAATATCCAGCCATTGATATCGAGTCTTCAGTAAGTAGAGCACAACAACAGATTATTTCTGAAGAGCAATTAGAGCTGGTGAATCAGTTTCGAGCGATGTATTCTATTTATCAGCAAAATCGTGATTTAATCAGTGTGGGTGCATATGAAAGAGGAACTGAGCCTTTGTTAGACGAAGCCATAGAAATGCAACCGGCCTTAAGACGGTTCTTACAGCAGGGAATGAATGAAAAAGTTGATATTAACGACAGCGTTGATGAATTACTGCAATTGATGCAACAGCACAGAGCCTCGAAACAGGAACTGGCCATAGATAATGGAACCGCTGAAATAATCTCAGACAATCAGCATATCGGTCACAATAGCGGAGTGATTAACTGATGCTACGCAGCAAGAAGATGAAACCTGTAGTGAAACTGGCTGGTCATCGGGAAAAAAATGCTGCAAGGGAGTTGAACCAGTCCAGAGAATCTCATGCACTGCAGCAAAAGCGACTGTTCGATTTACAGCAACATCGACAAAATTATGCTAAACAAATTGAAACTAAAGCCAGAAAAGGTATGAATGCTATGGAATTCGCTCGGGCTCAGGCTTTTCTGGCACAGATTGATACAGCTATTGAGCAACAAAGACAGCATCTGGTTTCATCACAGGAAGTTGTCAATGTTAAAACTGCTGGTTGGAAAACAGACAAAATGAAACAGCGTGTGATGCAGAATGTCACCACACGTATTGAAAAAGAAGAATCCAGTTTACGTGAAAAGAAAGATCAACGTGAAGTGGATGACATCATAGGACTGCGATTTTTTAAGCAGCAAAAACCTTTAGACCCCTGAAGCAGATTTTTCATTGCTATCCCGGTATTGCTATCCCGGTATTAATCTGGGAGAGATCACTAAAAATAACTGCTCAGTTCCCTAATAAAACCACTTCAAAAGTTGCTTCATCTAAACTCTCTGCTATACCTAGTATAGAATCAGAGTTTTGCTTAAAAAAGTGTCGAGTAAAAATGTGAAAAATAGTGCCGCCTGGGGTTTGAAACCCTGCAAATAACCTGGTATTGCGTATCCATCAGTTTTTGCTAACAGGTTTCTTTGACATTTTTTATCTGCAGAACTTTCAGAACAAACGATGATAGGAATATTTAAGCTTTCAATGAGTAAATTGACATGACTAAAAAATCAACCGTGAGTTGTGGGAAATTCCTGGATATTGCACATGTTGCGGATATAAAGAAGCGGGTTGCAGCTGCATTTGATAAAAATCCTGAAGTTTTGTCTCTTACTGCCGATCAGATAGAAAGAGTTGACTCTGCTGGTCTTCAGTTGATGATTTCTACCATGAATCAATGTGCTCGGAAAAATATAGAATTTAAACTGGTTAAGGCCAGTGAAGTGTTTCTCAATACCAGGGATCTTCTAGGAATGAAGACAGTTTTACCCTGTTAATTAAACTTAAGTTAAATTGGTTAAGGAGCTAAATTTAAGATGGCAAAAATTCTAGCAGTAGATGATTCTCACTCAATGAGACAGATGGTGTCGTTTACCTTAAAAAGTGCCGGGCATGAGGTTGTTGAAGCAGAAGACGGATTACAGGGACTGGCTAAAGCTCGAGCGGAAAATTTTGATGTTATTATTTCCGATGTGAATATGCCCAATATGGATGGACTGACCATGATTGCTGAAGTTAGAAAACTGCCCCAATGTCGCTTTACTCCTATCCTGATGCTAACCACAGAAGCCGGTGACAATAAAAAGCAGGCAGGTAGACAGGCAGGAGCAACGGGCTGGATTGTTAAGCCGTTTAATCCTGAAAAATTAATTTCAGTAATACAGAAAGTTTTATCATAAATCGTTTTCACAAAACGTAGTTTCTATAAAAGGGATCCACATGAGCATTGATTTGAGTCAGTTTCATCAAATCTTCTTTGAAGAGAGTTTCGAAGGACTGGATGTTATGGAACAGGAACTTATTGCATTAGAACCCGATAGTGTCGATTTAGAAAATATAAATACCATCTTCAGAGCAGCCCATTCCATAAAAGGCGGCAGTGGTACTTTTGGTTTTAATGAAGTTGCTGACTTTACCCATGTGCTTGAATCCCTGCTCGATGAAATGAGAACCGGGGAGCGAAATGTTACCCGTGAAGCCATTGACTTGCTGTTAAAAACAGTTGATGTGCTGAGGGACATGTTACTGGCATTACAAAGTGGCGAAAGCATAGATGATAATGCTAAAAATAACTGTCACAGTGCCCTGCAACAGATGTTAGCCGGAGAATCAGCTAATGAACCGCTATCGGCTTCAGCTGATCAAACTCCGCTAGCACCAACTAAAGCACCAACTAAAGAGGATAGCAATGATTCCAGCCAGTCTGCTTCTTCCGGCTGGAAAATAAGCTTCAGTCCCGAACCGCATATTTTACTCACCGGAAACGAGCCCGCGAGGATGTTCCGAGAACTGGCTTTACTGGGTACTCTGAAAGTTGAATGTTTTACAGAAAAGTTACCGACTTTCAATGAGTTGAATCCGGAACAGCTTTTTTTATGCTGGCAACTGCAACTTGAAACCGACAGTGAACGAGCCGACATCGATGAAGTGTTTGAATGGGTTGTAGATGATTGTAAACTTACCGTTGAATCGTTATCAGCTTCTGATAACGAGAAAGTAGAAGAGCCCGGATTAAAAGAAGAAACAGCCGTTAAAGCAACTGAACCATCGATTGAAGCTGCCACCACTACCGATCAGGCTCTGGTAAAATCAAAGACCACTACGGTTAAAAAAACAGCGAAAGAATCACGAAAAGTAGCCAGTCCCAATCGTTCTATCAGAGTGGATATTCAAAAAGTTGATAACCTGATTAATCGGGTCGGTGAACTGGTTATCACGCAGTCTATGCTGGCTGAACTGGGCGAGAAAATTACCCCGGAGTCAATCGAAAAATTACGTGCCGGCCTTACAGAATTAGAACAGAATACCCGTGAATTACAGGAAAGTGTCATGAGCATTCGCATGATGCCGATAAGTTTTGCTTTTAATCGTTTCCCAAGACTGGTGAGGGACGTTTCAGCACAAATTGGTAAAGATGTGGAACTGGTTATTACAGGAGAAAATACCGAACTGGATAAAACTGTTATGGAACAGATATCTGATCCTCTGGTTCATATTGTCAGAAATTCTCTGGATCATGGTCTGGAATTACCTGAAGAACGTATTGCCAGTGGTAAAGATGCTAAAGGTACATTGACACTGGATGCCTATCATCAGGGGGGAGAGATTATTATTGAAGTCAGAGATGATGGTCGAGGCCTCAACCGAGAGAAAATTATTCAGAAAGCACTGGAAAAACAATTGATCACCGAAGATGAAGAATTAACGGATCAACAGGTCTGGCATCTGATTTTTCTCCCTGGCTTTTCTACTGCAGATGCGGTTTCTGATCTCTCGGGTCGTGGAGTCGGTATGGATGTAGTAAAGCGAAATATTACCAGTCTGGGAGGGACTGTTGATATTGAATCAGTTGAGAATGCCGGAACCAAATTAAAAATCAGACTACCACTGACCCTGGCCATCCTCGATGGACAACTGATAGAAATTGCCGGTGAAATTTTTGTTGTACCATTGATATCCATGATTGAGTCACTGCCCATTGAGCTCGATGCTATAAAAACCTTTGGAAAAACTGGTGAAATGTATCAACTGCGTGAAGCTTTTATCCCTATTGTAAAACTCGATCAGCAATTTTCCATTCCTTCAACTAATCACAATTATCACAATCAGTTGTTACTGGTCGTCGAATCTGATGGTGAGCAAATAGGCCTGGTGATTGATGAATTGCTGGCACAACAACAGGTAGTGATTAAAAACCTGGATACAAACTTTAGAACTGTTGATGGTATTTCGGGTGCAACCATTTTAGGAAATGGCCGGGTTGCATTGATTGTTGACGTTTCTGGCATCAGGAAACGCAAGAAACAAAAAAAATACTTATCACAGGATGCGTTACAAAATGTTAGCTAAACAATTTAACAGACGATTGCACAAACCATGGAAAAAATACTATGGATGTAAGTGAACTCAATAAAGCTTTAGAAACTGTGGCCGATACTACCAGAGATGAAAATGATACTCAGAAGGCTTTTGATGTTAATGAGTGCCTGGGATTCAGGTTGGGTGATGAACTGTTCGCTATTCCGATTTTAAGGGTAGAAGAAATCAGAGGCTGGGAACAACCGAGTTTATTACCCGATACAAAAAGTTATGTGAAAGGTGTGATTAATTTACGCGGTTCTATCATCCCGGTTGTAGATTTAAGAGAGCGCTTTTTAAATACAGAACAGCGCTATTTGCCAACAACGGTGGTGATTGTATTACGTATCTTTTATCCAGAAACCGAAGATAAAATTATTGGTATTGTTGCGGATTCGGTTACAGATGTTATCCAGTACCAGCAGGACAAATTATTAAAACTTCCTGATATGGACGATAGTACCGCAGAAGGTTTTGTTAAGGGAATTTTAAAGCATGAAGATCAGGTTTATTTTATGTTAGATATTGATCCACTGCTTAATATTAATCAACTTTAACTGTTATTAAGATGTTGACAAACTATCAGGAGAAACAACCACAATGTTTTCAAACGAGAATGATAATCCTCAACCTATGACAGAAAATAATCAGGTAAACACTATGAATTCAGAACAACACGATTTAGCCACGCTGGCCCTGGAAAGAATACGTCTACCGGTGATGATGGTAGACACCGATCTGATTGTCACCTACGTCAACCAGGCATCAAAGGATTTATTTAAATCAAATCTGTCTGTATTTCAACAGGCTTTTCCGGATATTAATTTCAGTAATCTGGTTGGGGTCTGCATTGATAAATTTCATCAACATCCAGAAAGACAGCGTAAAATTCTGGGTAATCCGGCAAATTTACCCTTTTCAACAGATATTCAGGTGGGTGACTTAAAGTTTAATTTACAGGTTAGTGCAGCTATTGATGCTAAAGGTATCCATCAGGGTTCAGTACTGGAATGGGAAGAAGTAACAAGTCGGCGTGAAAACGAAATAGAAAATTCTCGACTGAATAGCATTGTGGAAAATATGACGACTAACGTTATGTTGGCGGATCTTGATTTTAAAATCACCTATATGAATCCAGCTTTGAAAAAAATGCTTGAGGGGAATGCTGAAAAAATAAGGACGGTATTCAGTAACTTTGATGTTGATAAATTAATTGGTGTTTGTATTGATGATTTCCATAAAGATCCGGCTCATCAACGAAAAGTACTTTCTGATCGCTCAAACATGCCCTTTACCAGTAACATTAGAGTAGCTGACTTACATTTTAAATTAACCGCATTTCCTTTAGTTGATGAAAATGATGCGGAAATTGGTTATGCAGTTGAATGGGTGGATTCAACCTTAATGCAAAAAAGAGAGCTTGAGATAAAAAGTTTTGAAGCACAAACAGAAGCCATTTCGAAAGCACAGGCAGTAATTGAGTTTAATGTTGATGGCACTATCATTACAGCCAATGAAAATTTCTTACAGACCACCGGTTATACATTAGCTGAAATTCAGGGAAAGCATCACCGTATTTTTGTTAAAGAGGAATATGCCGAGTCTCCGGAATATCAACATTTCTGGGAGAAATTAAATCGGGGTGAATATGATTCAGGTGAATATTTACGGGTGACCAAGTCTGGTAAGGATATCTGGTTACAGGCTTCTTACAATCCTGTTCTTGATGAAACCGGTAAACCTTTTAAAATAGTTAAGTTTGGTACGGATATCACCAACCGGGTAAATAATTTCCATCTGGTTAATGAACAACTCAAAACAATGGCGGAGGGCAATTTTAATGAAGTTCTCGAGTTACCAGTTGCTGAAAATTTCGCAGATCTTGAAGAATCCATTAATAATACCACGCAAAAAATAAAAGAAGTAATTTCTGAAATAGCTGTAGCAGCCGATCAGGTTAGTTCTTCTTCCAGAGAGCTATCGGAAGGCAACGCAGATTTAAGTCAGCGTACCGAAGAGCAGGCTTCCAGCCTGGAGCAGACCGCTTCAGCCATGGAAGAATTCGCCTCAGCAGTTAAACTGACTTCTGATAATGCCGAACAGGCAAATACGTTGGCGGCAGAATCAAGGGATGAAGCTGAGCGTGGTAATACGGTTTTGAATAAAACCAATGAAGCAATGGAAAACATTGATAAATCGTCACGTAAAATTGCTGATATTATTGGTGTTATTGACGATATTTCTTTCCAGACAAACCTCCTGGCCTTAAATGCTGCTGTAGAAGCTGCGAGGGCGGGGGAACATGGCAGAGGTTTTGCTGTCGTTGCTTCAGAAGTAAGAAATCTGGCACAACGCTCGGCCAATGCAGCCAAAGAAATTAAAGAATTGATTAATGATAGCCTCGATACGGTTGAGGATGGTACTCGACTGTCACAGGAGAGTTCCAAAGTGTTACAGGGAATTATCAATAAAATCAGAGATGTTGCTGGTATTGTCAGAGATATCAGTTCGGCTACCAGTGAACAGGCAACAGGTGTGGATGAAGTAAATGTTGCCATTGCTCAAATGGATAAAATGACGCAACAAAATGCAGCTTTGGTTGAACAAACGGCAGCTGCAGCAGAATCTATGGAAGAACAGGCTAATGCTCTGACCACACAGATTTCTCAATTTAATGTTGGTGATGTCAACCAAGAGAGTATGGCCGCTTCATCAACTCGCTCCGTACCAAAGGCTCAACCAGTCCCATCTTCGTCGAAGATTAAATCACCGGTATTGGGGAATACTGACGATGAAGATGATTGGGAAGAGTTTTAAAATACATGGCTTATGAAAGAGAGTTTGATTTTTCAGAAAATGATTTTGTCATAATCAAAACTCGTATTAAAGATATTGCCGGCATTCATTTAAGTGACCGAAAAAAAGACATGGTCTATAGTCGTCTTGCCCGGCGATTAAGATCACTTAACCTGAAACGTATTGCTGATTATTTAAAACTGATTGATGATGATGAGCAGGAATTAATTAATTTTGTTAATTCATTAACTACTAATCTCACCAGTTTTTTCAGGGAAAAACATCATTTTGAGTATCTTGCTGATCCAATTGTACCGGAACTGGTCAGGTTAAATCGGCATGATAAAAAAATACGTATCTGGATTTCAGCCAGTTCAACCGGAGAAGAAGCATTTAGTACAGCTTTTACACTTTGTGAATCTATACAGGACTGGCGAAATTGGGATATTAAAATATTAGCCACGGATCTCGATTCAAATGTAATAAGGGACTCTAAAACAGGGATTTATCCCAAATCACGAATTGAAGGTCTTGATGAAAAACTAGTACAAAAATATTTCCTTAACGGAAGCGGTAAAAATCGTGACTTTTGCCGAGTTAAACCTGAAATATTGTCCCTTATTAGTTTCAAAGAATTTAATCTGATTGCTCCAGAATGGAGATTAAAAAAACAGTTTGACGTAGTTTTTTGTCGAAATGTACTGATTTATTTTGATAAGGAAACCCAGCAGCAGGTATTACGCTCTATTTTAAAAGTGCTTAAAAATGAAGGGCATCTTTTTCTGGGACACTCAGAATCAATCGGAGATTTAAAAAACCAGACAACGCATTTGGGAAAAACCTGGTTCAGGAACATACCTGATACTCAATCTTCGTCAAAGGTATCACTTTGTGGGTGAAGCTATGGATGAAACTGAGTTAGCCATTGAGTTTTCTGAACCTTTGTCGGGTTTTGAGAATATCAAACGCTATTGGGATAAAACCAGAAATGCCATGGTGGCGAAGATTCTTCCGGGTGAATTGTATATTTCAAACAGTAAAAATGAGTATATAACTACGGTATTGGGTAGTTGTATTTCGGCCTGTATCTGGGACAGTGCTAATCAGGTCGGTGGCATGAATCATTTTATGTTGCCATTAAAGTCAGGTATCAGTATTTATGATGACACCAGTAATATTGCTGGTCTGGCTACCCGATATGGAAACTTTGCAATGGAGCATCTGATAAATGAACTATTAAAAAATGGTGCTATCAGACGAAATCTGAAAATTAAAATATTTGGTGGCGGCGCAATATTTGGACAAAAAACGGAAGTAGGCAAAAAAAATATTGAATTTGTTGAAGATTACATCTATCAGGAAAACCTTAATCTGGTGAGTAAAGACTTAGGCCTGGATAATCCTCGCAAAGTATTATTTGAACCCGTTACTGGTCGTGTTTGGGTAAAGAAATTACAATCCATTCATAACGATACTTTACTCAAACGGGAAGAACGTTATTTAACTGATATAAGCCAGGAAGAAAAAACCGATGGCGATGTGGAATTATTTTAAGCCAGGACGAGTTAGTTTATGAAAAAGCCAGTAAGAACATTAATTGTTGATGACTCTATTGTAGTGAGGATGGTATTAAATGAAATATTAAGTCAGGATCCGGATATAGAAGTTGTGGCGACAGCAGAAGATCCTTTTGATGCACGTGAAAAAATAAAAAAATATGATCCTGATGTTGTTACCCTCGATATCGAAATGCCAAAAATGGATGGAATTTCCTTTTTAAAACGCATTATGAGATTACGGCCTGTTCCGGTCATTATGGTGTCAACTCTTACAGCTCAGGGTGCCGATATTACACTCCAGGCTCTGGAAATTGGTGCGGTTGATTTTGTGCATAAGCCCGGTCAACAGGAACAGCATATCAAAACCCTTGGTGAAGAATTAATTGCAAAAGTTAAAATGGCGGCCACTGCCAATTTAGCTTCGAGAGAATTACAATCCCCGGCAAAACCTTATGTGGCGAGTACCAGAAAAGAACACTATTCCGTAGTGGCCATTGGCGCTTCAACGGGAGGCACGGAGGCCATCAAAGAAGCCTTAATGGATTATCCCAAAAATGGTCCTCCGGTAATTATTTCACAACACATTCCCCCGATTTTCAGTACCACCTATTGCCAGAGATTATCTCAAACGGTTGGTGTACCCGTTATTGAAGTGATGGATAAAGTCGCACTTGAGTCCGGAACAATTTATCTGGCTCATGGTGATAGCCATATGATTTTCAGGAAATCATCACAGGTTTTTGCTCTGGCTGATAACAGTGAAAAGGTAAACAAACATCGTCCCTCCGTGGATGTAATGTTTAACTCAATATCGACGCTTTATGGGGACAGTATATTAGGTGTTTTATTGACTGGAATGGGCGCTGATGGCGCGGAAGGTTTGTTGAAAATAAGACAAAACGGAGCTCATACAGTTGCACAGGATGAATCCTCCTCTGTGGTCTATGGTATGCCCAGACGGGCAGCGGAACTTGGTGCTGCTGTAGAAGTTTTAAGTTTGCAGGATATACGCCAGAAATTAGCAAATATTTGTTTAAAAAATTAGGACGAATTTGGTTTCAGCGTCTATGCTTAGAGAAGTTATTGGTACAAGAGGAAATATTAACCATGGCTGTTAATACACAATTTGATGGAAATACATTAACCATAAGTGTTTCAGGTCGTTTTGACTTTAGTGTTCATCAGGATTTTCGTATTGCTTATGAGACTCAAAATCCAAAACCAGCTGCTTTTGTTGTGGATTTAGGTGGCACAACCTATCTGGATAGTTCCGCTCTGGGAATGTTGTTATTGCTCAGGGATTATGCGGCCACCGATAATAATGATATTAAAATCGTTAATTGTAATGATGATGTAAAAAAGATTCTGGCCATTTCAAATTTTGAACAGTTATTTACTATTCAATAATGACTGACGAGTTGTTGCTTTGAATTCAACGCGGATACTGATTGCTGATGACAGTAAAACAGAACGCCTCATTCTGCAATCTTTATTGAAGCAGCAGGGCTACCCTGTATACGTTGCCCGTGATGGCAGGGAGGCCATCGAAATCTTTAAAGAAGTTAACCCTGATATTGTTTTGCTAGATGCTATTATGCCGAATGTTGACGGTTTTGATGCAGCAATAGCCATTAAAAAGCTCGCAGGTGATGACTTCGTTCCCATTATTTTCGTTACCTCGTTAACCGATGTCGAATCATTAGCGCGATGTCTGGAGGTCGGTGGAGATGACTTTTTAACCAAACCCTTTAATCAGATTATATTAAAAGCAAAAATCGAAGCTTTTGCACGCATGAAAAAGCTTTATAAAATCAGCCAGCAACAGAAAAATGAAATCACCAGTTTTAATGAGGAATTAATCAGGGAGCAGAAACTGGCTCGAAAAATATTTGATAATATTGCCCACAAAGGCTGTCTGCAGGCTTCTAATATAGAATATAATCTTTCCCCACTTTCTATTTTTAATGGGGACATTTTATTAGCCGCAGAAAAACCCATAGGCGGTATGCACATATTTCTAGGTGACTTTACCGGACACGGGCTACCTGCAGCTATTGGAGCCATGCCTGTTTCAGAAATTTTTTATGGTATGACAATAAAAGGATTTGCATTAGAAGAAATTCTCAAAGAAATTAATAGTCGCTTAAATAGTATCTTACCCACAGGTGTTTTTTGCTGTGCAATAGCGGCTGATATTGATTTTGATATGCAACATTGCAAAGTCTGGAATGGCGGACTTCCTGATGGTTTTGTTGTTGAACGCGACAAGGGCATTGTGGAACGTTTATCTTCAGTGCATTTACCACTGGGATTACAAAATAACACTAAATTCAGTACCGAGACAAGCCAATTTCCTTTCAACGCTGACATGTGCCTGTTTTTTGCCACAGATGGTATTATTGAAGCTGAAAATTTATCAAAAGATATGTATGGCAGTTTACGTCTGGAGCAGGTTTTAAATGAATCGGTGGTTGAACGTGAATCAATTGTTAAAAATATTAACCAGTCTTTGCTCGAGTTTACTGGCAATGAGGCTCAGTCAGATGATATCAGTTTTGTTAAGATCTCTGGTAAAACACCGGATAATTCAGAGCAGTTACAGGAAACAGCAAGTTCGCAAATCAAACCACTTAAATGGACCATTGAGTATTGCCTGGCTGCCGAAAGTTTAAAAGGCTTTGATCCCTTACCCTTAATTGTGCAGCCGCTGATGGAAGTGAATGCCCTGAGAATCATGCGCAGTAAAATTTTTACCATTTTGAGCGAATTATACGCTAATGCACTGGATCATGGTGTGCTGGGACTGGAATCTATCAACAAATCAGACGCTAAAAGTTTTAAACATTACTATCTGGAAAAAGAATATCGGCTGAAGAAGTTAAAGTCTGCCGAAATTAAGGTGAAAATACACCTGGAAAGTTATATTGATACTGGCGTACTTAAAATAATTGTTAAAGATAGTGGTGAAGGTTTTAATTTTAAGGAACTCTTTATTCAGGGTAAAAACGAAAATTATCATGGAAGAGGGGTATTATTGTTACGGGAACTTTGTAATGAAATATGTTACAAAGGAGAAGGAAACGAAGTTGAAATCACTATTTTGTGGTGATGAATTTTAAGGAATATCTTCTGGAATAGTCATGTTGGATAAATCATCATTAATGGCATTAAAAGAAATAATGGGATCCGATTTTAAAAATCTGATTGATATTTTTATTGAGGATTCCGAAGCACGCATTAAACAGCTTGGCAATCTGATAAAAACAGACAATGCCGATGAAATTAGAAAGATGGCTCACAGTATCAAAGGCAGTTCAGGTAATTTATATGCCACCAGGATGAGTGACTTTTGTTTTGATTTGGAAAAGCAGGCTCATGAGAATGATTTGCGTAATGCGAACACACTTCATCAGCAGATAGCTGAGGAATTTATTCTGGTCAAAAATGAATTACTTAAGCACTGGTACTAACTGGCGCCTGCTATGTTTTTCAGCTCTTTTCGCAAATCTTTCAGCATCAAGCGCATTCATGAGTAATCTGTTTATGGGCATGAGTTCGCTATTGAATAACCGCACAACATATTCGCTCAACAGAGGAATTAACGTCAGACCATGAGAGCCAAAGGCGGTATTAATAAATAGCCCCGGGGTATTCTCTGAGGTCTGCATTTTATTATCTTGTAAAAAAGCTATCTGCTTTGTTGGCTGATAATGTACCTGACCGACCAGAGGTAGTCTGTCGGAAGAAGTTAGCCGTGTAGAGGCACGAGATCCAGTCCACTGAAATTCTTTCTCTGATGCATTCAATAATTGGCAGGCACGAGCAATATTTTTGGATGTATCGGTTGTGGTAGTAATTTGATCCGCTGTATTCCTGTGGAAACTGGCCCCAACCCAGAGGGAACAGTTCTCATTTACCATAGAGTGTTCTGCAGGATCACAGGGTATAGCATAGCCATTACCGCAGATGGGATATTCTGGTAGCTGCTGTTGGTAATCCAGGCGATCAATTTGTCCCTTAACCTGATCGGTGTAAATTGAATACTGTGGCAACAGGTGATGTAACTGATGCCCGCAACAGAGAAAAACAGCCTGATAATTATCCCATTTTGAAGATTGACTAACTGCCTGCCAGTGATGCTGGTGCTGGATAAGTTTTTCCACAAAGGTATTAAAGTAAAATTTAATATTGCTATTATGACAGCTGGCAGACAAATAATGGTTCGCCATCAGTTTGGGTGAGAGAGCCATGGCCCGGGTAAATAACAGTGAGTCGCCAGGGATGTCAGTGGCTAATATTTTGCTTGTCTGTTGCTGGTTTAAATAACGAATATGTTCTTCAGGGATATTTAAATTCTGCGGAGTACCTGCATGCATACGGGTTTTATTTTGCTGCAACAGATAGATAAGACCTTTAGCCGCCAGATGGTTTTTTCCCCAAACAGGAATATCAAGCCGTTTTATCTCATTGGTTAAATAATCAAATGCACAGCAATGCAGGCTACAGCTGCTATCATAAACATTACTTAGTTTGGGATAGGCGAGTCCAACCGCATTGCCGGAAGCTTCTTCACAGGGTGCAGCATTAGCTTCCATTACATCAACCTTGAATCCCCGAGAAGACAATTTACTGGCTGTTAGAATCCCAGCAAGACCTGCACCTATAACCAGCACTTTATCTTTTGACTGATGTGGTATGGAAAATGAAAATTTCTGCTCCATTTTCTTGCTAGTATGATCACTGCCAGTGTTTTTCTCCGAGTCGAATATTGCCGTTATCATTTCCCTTTTCTTACCAAAGCCGGGCTTTTTGCTAACTTTAAAATTGGCAGAGACAAGATTCCTTTTCACCTCGGATGAGGCGCTGAAGCTGGCAGCGGATGTGTTCTGCTGACTGAGATTAGCCAGTTGCCCGAATAATGAGTGAGTCCATAGAGCAGGGTTTTTCCTGGGACTGAAACCATCAAGGTAAATGGCATCCAGCCTGCAATTTTTATTTTGAACAAGTTCATCTAATACACTTTCTGCTTCAG
>DRNA01000452.1 GCA_011322365.1 Aeromonadales bacterium
CAGGTAATGAATCTTCAGTAAAAAGGATCAATAAATCACAATTGATATTACGACCTTCAATGGCATAATTGATTTCAATGGCGAGAGTTTTATTCCAGGGTTGCTGCTCGGATTTTAACAGATCTTTCACGTTCACATGTTGTCCTAAAACCACCGGGTGCCCCTGGCTAAATTGAATATCCAGTTGCTGTGCTATACCATTGAGACAGGCACCAATAAGAATGCTGGATATATCCATAAGTAGTTCAAGCTCAAAAGTGTCACCGGATTTTTTGTCATAACGCATCAATTGAGCAATATCATCGACACTGGAATCGTTGAACAATAACAGCGCTTCGCCGGCAATACCAAAGCCAATAAAGCCCTGACAGATAACAGAGACATTTTCATCACGAGCGGTATCGGTGAGTAACATTTGCAGTTCACTGTATTCCAGTTCGTTGACTTTTGGTATGGGCAGTACCACAAAAACATCTAATAACCGTGCCAGTAAATCTGCTGCCTGACCCATAGCAACATTAGCCACCTCCTGATAAGTATCGATGAGCGAGAGGTCTTTTTGTACACCATCTTTTAACAGTTGTTCTTCAATGGGCTTTGCAGAAGTTTTTTCTTTTTCAGAACCCCCCTCATCTGTTTCATCAAGGACAGGTTCAATAATTTGTAATTCAATCAGAATTTCAATCAGTGCCGGCTTATCAATCGGTTTTTTGATGAATTCGATGGCTCCTAATGCCTGGACTCTTGCTTTTGCCTCAGGTTGAATATCTCCGGAAACGACAATGATGGTAACGTCATAATCCCCCCGATCGATAGCTTCCAGAGTATCGTAACCATCCATAACGGGCATATTCAGATCCAGAAAAAGGATGTCACCAAACCCGGAATTAAGTAATTCCATGGCCTCGGCGCCATGATTGGCAAATTCTATCTGTGCATTTAACTGATCCGGTAATGCTCGGGCCATCTGCTTTCTGGCAAAGCTGGAATCGTCGCAAATGATAACATTCTGGATCATATAGATATTTTCAATGGTTGAAATCCGTATCGGATAATTGTTGTACAGATAAAAAAGTAGCTTGCATTAAATATAGACTATAAAATGTGAAAGATTAATCCTCGGGTAAAATAATCCAGGGTTGCGAAAACCAGTAAAAAAATTGTTTTTCACTCTCAGCGGTACAATTGTATCGGGATCTCCCGGCTGGCAAGTCCCTGTTAATTTGTGTTTTGTATTGAACAGCATTATTTTTCACTGTTTTCAGCAAAGGTATTTCTCCGAGCGAAGAAGCGTAACAATGGAGATCAAGAGCTGCATCCTGATGATTTTCTAATATCAAAGTAAGTTCAGGGCGGTGATTGTAGGTAATGGGTTCGTGTGGTTCCGTTTTTAATCCTGAAAAGGGTTGAGTGAAGAGCTTTATTTTCAAATCATCTATCTGACCGAATTGATTTGAGGCTGGAAATCGAGGTAATGCCAGGAAATCACTGTGTGCATTTATAGGTCCGGACTGTTGGCCAAAGGCCACTAATCCCTGTTTTTCCACAATCTGTTTAAGTTTTTCAGTATATTCGCCGTAAGGGTAAGCAAAGAGTCGAGTCGTTTGACCGCTATGCTGTTTTAATAATTTCAATGAAGTGATTATATCTTCGCTGATTAGCTGTTGCATTTCAGGGGATGGGGTCGTGGCTATCTCCCGTGCCAGATAATTGTGGCTATGGGAATGTGAACCCAGGCTAATATTTTGTTGACGGAGATTTTTTAACTGTTGCCAACTCATAAATTCTGTCGGATGCTGTGAAATATGTTTTGTGGGTACAAAAATAGTGGCGGGCCAACGGTATTTTTTTAATTCAGGTAGTGCATGGGTGTAAAAATCAGCGTAGGCATCATCAAAGGTCAATGCCAGCACATGCAACGGCATTTTTTTATGGTGTTGAAGCGCATCAATGATTTTTTCTAATGGCCAGACCGAAAAACCTGAAGTTTTAATGAGCTCCAGTTGTTGTTTAAAAAGTTTCATAGAAGTACTGGTTGAAGCCGGGGTATTATCGGAAATATGATGGTATTGTAAAATGATCGCGTGTTGCCGGGGCTGATTATTATTTGTTGAAGCAGCAGGGGCAGGGGCATTTTGAAAGTTACTGATTAACTCCAGTAGCAATAACAGGCCGATGCCTATGACAGCAACACTTCGGGGTAAATCACGGAGTTTTTGAATCGACATTATCTGGGACAGTAGTTTTCCGGTTAACAAAATTGGCTATTTTCACATATTCAGCCAGTTGTAATTGCTCGGGCCTTAAGACGGCATTGATATCTAATTGTTGCAGCTCTTCCACAGTGAGCCATTTTTTCAGCGCATTACGTAAGGTTTTTCTTCTTTGACCGAAAGCGCTGATAACTATCTGCTCAAAAACAGAAAAATTGTCAGCAATAAAGGGTTTCTGTTGGTGGGGAATTAAACGCACGATGGCTGATTCCACCCTGGGAGCAGGATTAAATGCCGTTGGAGGCACCAGAAATAACATCTCTATTTTGCAGAAATATTGCACCATGATGCTTAAACGCCCCCATTGTTTATTACCCGGTGAAGCGGCCATGCGTTGCACCACTTCTTTTTGCAACATAAAGTGCATGTCGGCAACATCGTCAATATAATCAAATAGATGGAATAACAGGGGGGTGGAAATATTATACGGCAGGTTACCAATAACACGTAATGGTTGCTGCGATTGTTGAAGCAGGGAATGAAAATCAAACTTTAAAGCATCCGCCTGATGGATGATTAGATCGCCGGTATTTAAACACTGAATTTTTAATTTGGGAATAATGTCTCTATCCAGTTCTACTACCTGTATTTTTCCCGTACGTTTTAATATTTGACGGGTAATGGCTCCAAGCCCGGGGCCAATTTCAATAATATTATCAGTTTCGAGAGGGTTGATGGACTGAATAATTCGATGGATGATGTTTTCATCGTGCAGAAAATTCTGACCAAATCGTTTTCTGGCCTGATGTCCCTGAATTTTTTTTGCCATTAGTGGCTGCTCTCCGTATTGCGCTGTTTTAGTGTATCGGGCTGTTGCTGATTGGCAGCTTTTAGCGACAGCATACGTAAGGCTTCTGTTATGGCGTAATGAAAGCTATCGCTGTTAGCACCACCACTACCGGCCAGATCAAGCGCGGTACCATGATCTACTGATGTTCTGATATAAGGTAATCCGAGCGTAATATTAATGGCTTTACCAAAACCGCGGTATTTTAATACGGGCAAGCCCTGGTCATGATACATGGCCAGTATTACATCAGATGTATTGGGATGTTGCTCACTTCCAAAGGCCGTATCAGCAGGCACCGGCCCGTGAATATTGAGCCCCTTTTGGCGCAGATCATTGATAACGGGACAGATAATCGTTATTTCTTCATCACCCAGATGACCATTCTCGCCCGCGTGAGGATTGAGCCCTAAGACAGTGATGTCAGGCTTTTTAATGGAAAATTTTGCCATTAATTCCTGGTGAATAATTTGTAAAATAGTAGTTAATTTATCTCTGGTAATTTCCTTACTAACCTTTGATAACGGCAAGTGAGTGGTTACTAAGGCCACCCGCATTCCTGATGTTGCCAGTAACATTACCACCTGTTTGGTGTCACTGTTTTCTGCGAAAAATTCAGTGTGCCCACTAAAGGGCTGACCAGCATCGTTGATGATACCTTTATGCACAGGAGCAGTGACGATGGCTGTATTCTCATTTTGCAGACAAAGCTGACTGGCTAAGGTTAACTGTTGTAAAACATAGCTACTGTTGCGTTTATCCAGTTGTCCGGGAATACTTTTATGGGGCAACTTGACAGGTAATACTGACATTCTGGACGAATGGTGTAGAGTCGCTTCCCTGATAGTGCTAACCGGCTGAATTTCGGTATCAATACCGATTAATCGTGCGCGTTGTTTTAACAGGTCGATATCAGCCAGATAGATGACCCTGGCTGATATCGACGATAATGATTGATTGACCTTCAGCGAGAGCTCTGGACCTATGCCTGCTGGCTCTCCGGTGGTAATAATGAGTGTTGGCGTTATAGCTTTCGCGGTCACTTATATTCGTCTTCATGGAGAATTTTGACATAGGCTTCTGCACGAATTTCCCTGAGCCAGGTAACCACTTCCTCATCAAATTTCCTGGAGAACAATAATCGTTTCGCTTTTTCCCGTTTCGCTTTTACGGTTTCATCCGAGATCCGACGCCCAAGAAATTGTATAATATGCCAGCCGAATTGAGAACGAAACGGTTTGCTCAGGTCGCCCTCTTTCATGACCTCCAGTTGTTCTTTGAACTTTGGTGCATAGATATTTGGATCGGCCCAGTCTAACAAACCGCCCTGGCTTCCTGAACCCAGGTCTTCTGAATATTTTTTGGCAAGGTCCGCAAAGTCCGCTCCCTCTTTAATTTGTTTGTACAGTTTTTCCAGTAAGGCTTTCGCCTGGGCTTCACTGGTAATTTTGGATGTTTTAATCAAAATATGGCGGGCTTTAACCTGTTGTACCAGTTTCTGTTCTTCGCCACCTTTTTTATCGAATAATTTCAGAATATGCAGGCCACTGGCACTTCGTAAAGGATCGGTAATGTCGCCAACTTTCAAGTTGGAGACCGGGCCGGTAAACAGAGAAGGTAAAGCAGTGATGGGGCGCCAGCCGAAATCACCGCCCTTTAAAGCATCCTGTGAGTCGGACTGGGCAATAGCAACTTTGGAAAAGTCGGCGCCATTCCTTAACAAATCGACGATTTCTTTTGCTTTGTTTCGTGCCGCAGTAATCTCATCAGGTGTTGACGATTCTGGTATCGCGACCATGATATGGCCAATATGGTACTGGGTATTATTTTTACCCTGTTCGTCCATGAGTTGTACCATATCATCAACTTCCTGTTCACTAATGAACACACGCCGGCCTACCTGCCCCTGACGTACTCGAGTCATCATGATTTCTTTACGCAAATCTTCCCGGAAAATAGTATAGTTTTCGCCTTCATCTTCCAGCGCTTTCTGAAATTGTTCAACGGTTTTACCGGAATTTTTAGCGATAGTTGCTATGGTCGCATTGAGTTCCTGATCAGAGATTCTTACACCCGCCTGTTTGGCTAACTGTAATTGCAGGTTATCAACGATCACACGCTCCAGGACCTGCTTGCGAAAGGTTTTTTCGTCAGGCAATTGGGCCTTATTAGCTTTTAACTGCTCTTTATAGCTGGCAACTTTTCGGTCCAGTTCACTACTGAGGATGACATCATCATCTACGATGGCGACAATGCGATCAAAAATGCTTACTTCAGCAGCCATAAGTTGCATGCTGATAAGCATCAACGGTATAAATTTAATTAAAAACGTCTTCATAATTACTCTTTTAATGTCCAATAACTTCATAAGGATCCCGGTAGCCGGAAATACTATTTCCCAGATAACTTGAGCCGCCTAAAGAACTGAGTCCTTTCAATACAAACTGTATGGAAGGCCCGCCGTTATAATTTCCTGAACTTCCCGGTATGGGGAAACCCGTAGGAGAAAGTGGTACGCTCAAATAGCGTCGATTAACAATTCTGATTGCCCAGCAACAACTATCATACTCGGCACCGAATAAGGTTTCGATATTCTTATTATTGGTTATATCCTGATACCAGCGACCAATCAGACGCCAGTTTCTATGGATTTTCCAGCTAAAAGAAAAATCGAGTTGTTCTATATTTTCTCCAGAGGCTATTATTCGCCTTCTATGACCCAGATTAACCACATTGAGTTCATTCGGTTGGTACTGAAATCTAAAACTGGATGATTTCGTACGATTGGTATCCGGTTGCCATTCAAAAGTGGCATTGATACGCCAACTTTTTGAAATGTTCATAATCAGATCGGCAAGCAGAGGTGAAGTATTCGCTTGTAGATCTTCATTCACATTAAATATATTACCGGGTACTGATTGCAGGGAAACTTTTCGTTTAGTTAAAAAGTAGGCCTGGCCAATACCAAAACTTAGTATTTCTTCACCTGTATCTGACTCAAGTATTCTGGTATTAACGCCCAGACTGATTTGATTGGCATCTCCGAGGCGGTCATAACCTGAATAACGATTATCCTGAAACAACTGCTGATAACTGACCGTTTTCAAAAAACTGTCGTATAACTGTATCTGTTGCTGTTCTCGTGCGGGAACATACAGGTAATACAGGCGAGGCTCAAGTGTTTGCAGGTATTTTTTATCGTTGTAGCGAATATTTCTCTCTAAATATGCACCGGTATCCACTGAAACAATGGGGGTCGAAATGGTTTTATCAATACCAGCGACTCCCACAGGGTCCTTTTGACGATAGTTACGATAATTGTATTTTAACTTTGGGTGAATGTAGCCAGCAAGCCAGTCCAGCGGGTAGCTAATGGCAGGTTCAATGACTAATCGATTGGCAGTAATGGCATTATCTCGATCAAAAGCGGCTAACTCCCCGTTAAAATTAAATTGAGTTTTAGCCAGCGAAGATATCGGGAATTGCGATTGCCACTGGATTTGAGGTAATCGTCTATAAGGACCTTCTAAGGTATTAAGGGTTTGGTCACTACTGGTAATTGCCCGGATATGCCAGTTATCATCATTAAATTCGACACTGGCCTGGCGATTGATTTCGATAATGCTGGATGAAGAAAGATCACCTCCCAGATCAAAAAAGTAATTGTCATCACTAATGGCTTCATAATCGATATTAGCTTTCCAGTTTTGATTAAACTGGCTCAGGTGTTTCAGGCGAAAACGGTAACGGTCTTTTGGTGTTGACGCCGTGGCTTTATCATCGCCATTAAGATATTCAGCCGTAACCACACCTTGTGAATTATCACCGAGGTAACGAAATTCGTTGATGAATTGTATACCTCTGTCACTTAAATATCGGGGCGTAATGGTGGCATCATAATTTGGCGCAATATTCCAGTAATAGGGTATTGCTATTTCCTGTCCATTTTGTGATGAGCTTCCAAAGGTGGGTACTAATAAGCCACTGATGCGTTTATCGCTGGCCGGGAACTGAATATAGGGCAGATAGATAATGGGAATATCCTGGATGCGCAAAGTCATATTTCGGGCTTCTCCACGTCCTTTTTCCGGGTCAATAATAATTTTATCGGCTTTGACTGCCCATACTTCGTGATCCGGTGGGCAACTACTGAAACTGGCATCTTCCATGGAAAACTTACCCTTTCCACTAATTTGCAACTCACCGGCTTTTCCGCGTAGAGATTGTTCTTTAAGCTGATAAAAAGCATCTTTTATATTGATAATATTGTTGTCGAGGTCAATTTTCAGGTAGTCACTGCCGATAGCTATCTGGCTGGACTGAAAGCGCAACCCGTTTTTAGCCTCCAGGAATTGTTTGTCGCGATCAATGGTGGCATTTTTAGCGGTAATGGTCATATCGCCCTGGGAGATTTTGACTTCACCGTCCAGGATGGCCTTTTTACCGTTACGCTTAATATGCTCGGCACTTGCTTCCAGTTTCCCTAAAGGTTGACTCTTTTTTTCAACAATGCTGATCCCTGGAGTGCGTTGGGATTTGTTCACCGGGCATTGGTAAGGCAATGGATAAGGGTTTTCCATTGCTGAAAGTGTCGATGTTAAAAATAATCCGGGAAAAAAGACTATACCAAACAGCACGGATCTGTAGGTGTTGGGGATAGAATCTACCTTTATCTGGCAGGCAGGGGTAAATTGGACCGCTTTGCGTATCTTTTTCAGGTTATTCAGTCTAGTTATCATTAAATACTAATAATTCCGGCTAAATTTACACTTAATAATGGTTAATACAGATTCAATTCTTATACTTTTATTAAAGCAGAATAAAAAAATATCGTCTGAACTGGTGGTAATGATAAACTATTTACAAATTTAGCATAAGACAACAAGACAAAAATCACAGCAGATGATTCAAAAAGACCTTCAATCTACTCTCACACGGGCTTCCGAGCTATCAGACTGGCTGGCAGAATTTTTCCCGATGCAGCAGGGTGAATTCACTACTGTCTCCGGAGATGCCAGTTTTCGCCGTTATTTTCGTTGGTGCGGAATCCCGTTACAGCCAGGCTATCCTGGAACAATTATTGGTGTAGATGCTCCTCCACAACATGAAAACTGTTTACCCTTTGTTCGCGTTGCCACCGGCCTGCTGAATGCGGGTCTTTGTGTGCCGCAGGTATTCAAGGTGGATTACACAAAAGGCTTTATGGCAATTAGCGATCTGGGTGATCAGATGTTACTGGATAGTCTGGGTGCTGAAAATGTCGATGAATATTATACTCAGGCATTCACGCAGCTCGAAAAAATTCAGTCTATCCAGAGCTTTGATGACTATCCCTTACCGCCCTATTCAACCGAATTACTGTTAACTGAAATGCAGTTATTTACACACTGGTTATTGCCTCAGCATCTGGGTTTAAAGCTAACCAGCAGGCAACGGACTAAAATAGCCGATCTTTTCCATCGCTTAATAACATTAGCACAGCATCAACCTCAGGTTACCGTTCACCTGGATTATCATTCCAGAAATCTGATGGTTTTAGAGAATAGGACACTGGGGATTATTGATTTTCAGGATGCGGTGAGAGGAGCGATCACCTATGACCTTATTTCACTGGTAAAAGACTGTTATATTAAATGGCCACAGCATCAGGTGGATGGCTGGATTCTTGCATTTAAAAATGAACAACCTGGGCTGCAAAATGTCTCAGGTGACGAATTCATTTTTTGGGCTGACACCATGTCAATGCAGCGGCATTTAAAGGTAGCAGGTATTTTCAGTCGGCTTTATTACCGTGATTCAAAAGCCGATTATCTGGCAGATATTCCGTTAACATTGGAATATCTCATCGAATCGACACAAAGACATGCGGATTTTAAATGGCTGGGTCAGTGGATTAATGATGAATTATTACCGTTAACGTTAGAGGCAAATGAAAAAGTAATGGATCAGAATCAGGAGATGGCATGAGTTGGTGGGGAAAAATAGTCGGTGGAACCCTGGGTTTTATGGTGGGTGGTCCTATTGGTGCGTTGTTTGGTGTTTATGCCGGTCATAATTTTGACAATGGATTGCAACAGGACTTTGGTAGTACCGCAAAATTTAGCCGGGGGTCACAGGAGCGTGTACAGGCCACATTTTTTACAGCCACCTTTTCGGTAATGGGTTGCATTGCAAAAGCCGATGGGCATATATCAAAAAAAGAAATTGATTTTGCCAATAACATCATGAATGAAATGCAACTCACTGCAGAAATGAAAAAAGCCGCCAGGGAATTATTTAACAAAGGCAAACAGAGCAACTTTAAACTCAATGATGTACTGGCTCAATTTAAAAAAGAAACCTATGGTCGTCGTACGCTGTTACAAATGTTTTTAGAAATCCAGATCCGCGCTGCAAGTGCGGATGGTTCTATTCACCAGGGTGAAAAAAGTATCCTCTATACGGTTTCAAGAAATCTGGGTTTTAGTGATTATGAACTTGCCAGCCTAATCAGCCGCTTTAATGCCGAACAACGATTCGATTCCCGACAAAGTCAGAGTTACAGCAGTGGCAACCAGTTAAAACATGCCTATGGTATTCTGGGACTAAAAGAAAGTTGTACCGATCAGGAATTAAAAAGAGCCTATCGACGCCTGATGTCACAACATCACCCGGATAAATTGATAGCTAAAGGACTACCGGAAGAAATGATGGTACTGGCAACAGAAAAAACTCAGGAAATTAAATCTGCCTATGAGATGATTCGCAAACAGCGGAAAAAGTAATTATTATGAGTGGAAATTAAGCAGGGTTATTATTAATAAATTTTAATTTTTATCATCTTGAAAGTTTATCCATGACCATAGGGAGTGTTTTGGGTCGCCACCCATTCCCGTTGTCATTCTGAGCCTGTCGAAGAATCTTAAGAATACACAACCAAACATGGATTCAGAACGCCAAGACCACTCAAAAACCAAGACTGAAAGCGGTAATTCTCGCGACTGGCAACTCACTTTTTTGTCATCCTGAGCGGAGTCGAAGGATCTTAAGAACACACAACCAATCATTGATTCAAAACACCAAAACCACCCAAAAATTCAAAAGCGAAAACCGTTAAGGGGAGGTTACCGAACCTCCCCTTAACAATCCCCTGCGGCCCGATCACAAGCCCTACGGGTCCCCGGATTTAAAAATGCACTTTCGAGTGGTCGTGCTCTACAGACGTCCTGTCTGATCGCACTCAA
>DRNA01000453.1 GCA_011322365.1 Aeromonadales bacterium
CCAAAGTCCTGTTTGCTGTCTAAACCTTTCAAGGCAAGGCAAAATTTAGGCAATAGCATTTTGTTCTACAAAACAAGGCAGTTTTAAGGTATGGTTAAAACCAAAATATCAATTTGCTGTATCAACAGGCTCAGGTGGCACACCGCGCCCTGTCAGGTTCAGCAATTAGCCAGGCGCCGTTGTAGATCGCCTACCGGCGTCCTGCAAAGCTTTAACGTTAGCACTTTTAAGAGATATTTATGCTTGTCCTTACGGTTAAGAATATTGATGATATGAGTGAATTTTTAAGAAAAATGAGTATTTCACTTTTAATATTGGAGTTTGGCCTTCTTTTGGTCCCTGCTTCAATCTTACTTGTTGTTGGGGTAAAATTGACATTTAATTCAATTTCAATGCACCAAAATATCGAGAATATTGTGTTGTGTGTAATGACATTATTTAGCCTTATAGCAATTTCAGGCTTGTTCGTTCTATACAGAAAGGTATTGTTGCTCCGTGATAGCGATGTTTTAAAAACCAGGTTCGCATGGTCAGCATTGTACTTTGGTTTTATTGCAGTAATAGTGTCATTTGGCTCAATTTTAATGCCGCCATCTCCACCATACTCAGAAATGTCCGAAATAAGGTCAAACATTGAGTATTTTATACTTGGATGCCCATTAATGATTATGGCTTTACATCTAAGGTACGAGGCATCAAAGTGCTAACAAGGCGTTGCAGTTGCCATAAAAAATGAGTAAATCCGTAGAAACTGAAATAAAGCAGCAGTATTCAAAATATTTTGTAAGCAGTGATTGGCATATTTTTAAATCTACTGCTGAGTATTATCTTGAGACTGCGGCAAAGATATTAAAACAGGATATTAAATATGGTCGTGAATCACCAATAGAAATAGCGAGAGCATCATAGATGGAACGGGGTAAATATCGTCTCAAAACAAGGCAGTTTTAAGGTATGGTTAAAACCAAAATGGAGACTGTTTCAACAAGTTCAAGCGGAATGAATACAACTGCGTCTGTCCCAACTGTAATCAAAAATGTCGAGTAGCTAACATTCGGTCATGTAAAACTCGTATAACTTCCACTCCATACTCAGTTTCACGGTAATAAATAACATGGCGAATAACTGGATATCTCCGGTATCCAGCCCGGATATTCTCGCAAGCGGTTCCTGCCTTCGGGCTTTCGGCTAAAAATCCAAACGCCACCGTTAAATCATCAATATATCGCTCTGTTTGTTGCATTCCCCATTGTTTCAATGAGTACAGCCAAACCGCCTCCATATCTATCCTGGCCTTTGGCGTTAGTCGATATTCATGCATGTTTTGCAATCATTTCTTTTTTGAATAAATCACCATCAAATGGTTGTGGTTTTCCACTTTGTTCACCTTCGATGAGCGAAGCGCGAACGGCTTCTATATCAGCTTGGCTAGCTTGGTCACGACGTATCAAATCACGGATATATTCACTACCATTGGTAAATTCTCCTGCTGAAATTTGTGCTTTAATCCAGCTATCTTGTTGATCGGTAACGGTTATAGTCTTTCTCGTTGTGCCCATAAAATAGTCTCCTAACAATTGCGTGGAAAATCATACTATTGATGTAATATAGCACACCCTGCTATTATGCCAAGTCTCTTATCCTTTGTTCAGGTGTTTTTTTCTCATTTGAGATGTAGCTCGTTAAATAGCATCAAAAGGGATAATTCCTCAAAAACCGGGGGCAACCTGCCATTATGAAGGATTGATAATGAATTCACTGAGATAGGGAATTTTGTCAAAAAAGGGGCCAATCCTGTTTCATAATGTTCAAATACTTTTGCACCTTAATCAATTTGCGTTTTACCGACTTTTCATCCAACCTCTTCTTTAGCTCTTTTATTGCCGGAGAAAGACTACCTTCATGTTGCATATTGCGTTAGGCTGATCCGTGCCTATTAGAACTATTAAACTTATGATAGAGTTTGAGGAGCAGCTTGCTCCTCATCTTTAAACCGGGCAGTTACACAGATGGTTTTACAGCCCCTTTCTAACATCTCATTTCCCACAGACCACCTTAAATTCAAGATGTTGCAGTTGGCCTGAACCGCCTTGTTCCCATAAATCGCCAGAACCCTTAACACCATTATCAGTTTTTTCCCAAATTTTTATTCTTCCTATACTGAACCACTTATCCCCATCTCCAATTGAAATTGCCAGTGCATCTTTTGTTTGATCGCCAGAAATAACCAGACCATCTCCAGTCGAGTCTTCGGCATCACTACTATCTGAGCGAAATAAAAAATAATCTTCAAATAAATATCTACATTTAACCTTAACCTGGTATTTTTTATCCTCTAAGGTTCCAACAAAGGTTCCTGGATAATCTCCAACCCTGGCAGATGGATTAGTACTTTCTTCACTTCCACAGGCTGCTAGCGCTAATAGAATAACCAAACTTAAAATAATTTTCATAATGTTTACCTTGCTTATATTAATAAAAGGACTGTATTTTTAACTAAATTCTAAAATATTTTATCAAGTAGCTTATCAACGGCCTTGTCAATTGTTTTATCTACTTTTCGACTGCTTTTATTCTTTACTTTATTTATCTGACGTTGTTTCTGGCGTTCATATTCATTCATCACCATATTGTTATCAGACTTACTGGCTTGACTTTGTTTATGTTTAGAATTAGGTGAGTTTACTCCAAACAGATTAGACATTTTCATAGGCTGTACTGGAAGCTTAAATCGAGTTGCATCCACTTTCTGGCGTTTTAATTGAGTCATCTGAAATTCATTTCCAAAAGCCAGAACCCCTTTATCCTGATTCTGAAAGAAGGCTGCAACACTATCTTCGGCAAATAATTCACCACTTGTCGAATAATGCATTACCTCAAGAAATGTCATCCAGGCATCTCTAAACTCAAGGACATAGGGATGGCTACTAAGCACCACCTTATCCTGATGCTGACCTTTCGAATCTTCCCAGGTAATAATGTAAACATCTCCTGTATACCCAGCAACGGTTCTTTTTGAAGATGTCTTTTTCACATGGAGTAAGCGCTCATTAAAATTATCCATAACATCCTCATCCATGTCACTCATCATTCCACGCAGTTCCGACATATCCATAACTATTGGACGATCATCGCGATATGAAACGGTATAAACTTTTCCTTCAGTTGAAAGCAAATAACTATTTTCTTGACCTGGCATATTAATCCTTACTGTATTGGCATCAAGATATTCCATTTGTGTACTCTGTTTTTGTTTACCACTTTGAAATGATGCTGTACCCGATGCCGATACCGACATCGTGCAAACCAGCCCCATTATAAAAATCAGTACGTTTTTTCTAATTGTCATAATATTCTCCTTGTTACTTCTCATTTTTGAAATTATTGGGCGGGGTAAATAGTGTAATTGGCTGACTCTCAAACTTGAAATCATAAAAACTCAGGGTGGATTCAGATTCAGAGGTTTGAATGGTAACCTTTATGATAAAGCCCCTGTTCTCAATCCAGTAATTATAATAAATGAAGCCGTCGTCTTCCCATGGAACTTCTTTTTTCCACTTGTAATGCCTGGTTGATATTCCTGTTACCACTTCATTTCCAATATAAGTTAATTTTTGTAAGTCTCTGATATTTTCGTAGGCCTTTATGATGTTATCAATATGGGGGTCGCGTCCCTTACCATCTACAGAATCAATCTGCCAATAAATATTATTACCGGGATTGAGGCCCGTTCCTGGAATCATCTGCCAAATAATATTTTTATCTTCCCGATAAATAAAAAAATGACTATATTTATTTTTTTGTTCAGCAAACCTTGTCATTTTTGGTATATGATTGATCCGCATCTTTCTGTTGAAGCTGGAATTATTCCCCTTTCCTGAAAACTTACTCATCATTGAAAATTGCAGATCAGGAAATAGATTTTCTTTTTTTGAGACCTTTAATTTTAAAGCTTCAATTGCTGCCTTATTTTCCTGCGCATGGTTCTCCTCAAGTTTGCGGCCTTTTTGACTGAGTTTAGTATTACGATTTTTTTTGTTGTCTGCCATC
This sequence comes from Aeromonadales bacterium, assembly GCA_011322365.1. GTDB lineage: Bacteria > Pseudomonadota > Gammaproteobacteria > Enterobacterales > DRNA01. The sequence goes on from DRNA01000453.1 coordinate 4,051, forward strand.
TTCTTAGCAATCTCTTCATCACTGCCTACGTATTGATTGATAATTTTCTTAAAATCAGCATTGTTATTGACTGTTTGATTCGCAGTATTTATTCTGGAGTCAAATAGTTCTTTGTTTGCATTTTTCTGAGTGTTGTTCGCTATCTTTAAATTTGAGGTGTTTTTTAATGGCTCACTTGATTCGCCCGGTAGTGATATCCGGCTCATTTCATTTAAGTTTGTTGCTACAGAAGTAACCTGGAACCTGTCATAAAATTTTAATATCCCATAGTTGTTTTTTTCCAGGAATCTCCAAATGTTTTTGTTAGAAAAAGACTCCCCGGTAATATTATATTTTTTTCTGGTCAATTTTAACCAGGAATGAGTATACCCTCGGATATCATTATCAGAACTAAGCACTAACTTTATGGTCTTTGTCACTTTTTTGCTCTGATAGCTGAATTTAAATATTTTACCAGTAACACCTGCAACAGTTTCTATTCTCCCTGTATCTTTGTAATCGATTAAATTGCTCGCTAAAATCAATGAGGTGGTTTTATCTGCCATAAAATTTTTTGCTCCAGAACCAAGAGTAGAAAGGTTAATAACAATTGCGGGCTGGCTCATCATCATTACGTTATAAAGATTATTATTCTTTAACAATAAATATGATTTCA
>DRNA01000454.1 GCA_011322365.1 Aeromonadales bacterium
CAACGCTCGGGTTTCTCCATCAATGGTAACCTGACGCTCCTCCATAGCTTCCAATAAAGCACTTTGCGTTTTAGGGGTGGCTCGATTCACTTCATCGGCTAATACAATCTGGGTGAAAATAGGTCCGGGATGAAATTTAAATGCTTCTGCCGAACGCTCAAAGATGGCTGCCCCCAGGATATCTGACGGCAACATATCACTGGTAAATTGTAGCCGTTGGAAATCCAGTCCCATAGCACTTGCCAGGCTATGTGAGAGCGTTGTTTTACCTGTACCGGGTAAATCTTCGATCAACAGATGTCCCCTTGCCAGCATGCAAGTAAGCGCTAACTTTAACTGTAAATTTTTACCTAAGATGACATTCGACAATGCACTCAAGGTCTGCAACAGATTATTTCGTGCCAAATCCAGTTTCTGTTTATCCAAAATATTACCCCGCTTCAAAAGCTTGTTGATATCATTACAGTATAAAAGAGTTTCTAAAAATAACTGACAATTCGCGCAAATACTGCTTAAATACCCGAATCGCTGTTGAGGATACGGGGAAATTCTCACCTTTTTGACTCATCACAATAAACTCAGGTTACAACATGACACAGGATTTTGAACAATTCAGACAACAACGCATTGCAGGCAATGAGAAAGTACTGCAAACGGACAGCCTTACTATTAAACGCATATTTTCTCTGGATAAGCAGGCCTACAAGGAAAATACCCTCAGTAAAGCGACTAAAGAATTACTCGGATTAGTGGCTTCTCTGGTATTGCGCTGTAATGATTGTGTGGATTACCACCTTGAACAGGCAGTAGCTGAAGGTTTTTCCAAAGAGCAAATCGATGAGGCCATGGGTATTGCGGTGCTGGTAGGTGGCACCATTGTCATTCCCCATTTACGTCACGCGGCTAAAAGTCTGGATTTTCTGTTTTCAGAGAAATAGTGTCAAGGCTCAGGCCCCAGGTATCACATACAGGTAAACTGCAAAAAAATGGCAGGTAGCCCCGCCCAGGACAAATCCATGCCAGATAGCGTGGTTAAAGGGAATTTTATCCGACGCATAAAAAATCGTACCCAGAGTATAAACCAGGCCGCCTGCTGCCAACAACACCAGCCCACCCACCGGCACTTTGGACACCATTTCAGAACTGGCGACAACAATCAACCATCCCATAAAAATATAGGTAAACAGAGACAATCTGGGGAATTTTTCGGTATAGAAAATCTTAAAAATCACACCAAACAATGCCAGAGACCAGATAACTGCAGTCATGGTATAACCCCATGCACCTTGTAGACTAATCAGCATGAAAGGTGTGTAAGTGCCTGCAATTAAAAGATAAATTGCACAATGATCAAACACTTTCAGCGATTTTTTCACACCGGATTTCTGGAAGCCGTGGTAAAGCGTTGAGGCAAGAAACAACAGAATCAGACTAGCCCCATAAATTGCAGACGCCACTACCGCAATGGTAGAAGATTGTGTCACTGAAAGTACCACCATCAACACTAATGCGGCAATACTGAGTAACGCACCAATGCCATGAGTGACACTATTGACGATTTCCTCTGCCATCGAATAGGCACCTTCAACCACTTTATGTACCTGAATCTGTGCTTTATCACCCAGCTGATGAACCACTTCTTTGAAGTGTTCAGTTGACAGTGAATTTGAAGGAGAAGAAGTCTTGCGATGGGAAGAGTTTGAATGCATGAAAGAACCTGAAATATTAAAACAACTGTTTAAATTGTAGCATTTTTGCTCCAAAAAATCCACCCAGGAAGAAGGATAATCCACGCACAGCCGCATTTTACGGGCTTTAAAAATCAAAAATCGTCTGTGTCTGATTTTATAGAAATGAAACTACCACCTGTCTCTGATGGGAAAAATGCCGATGTTCCCACAGATAAATACCCTGCCATGTCCCCAAAGCCAACTGCCTGTCAATTACCGGTATAGATAAAGATGTTTGCGTGATAATACTTTTTAAATGAGCGGGCATATCATCAGCACCCTCAGCAGTATGGGTATACAATGAATCATTTTCTGGTATCAGCCGATTCAACCAGTTTTCCATATCCCGCTGAGCACTGGGATCGGCATTTTCCTGAATAATCAGTGAGCAGGAGGTATGGCGCAGAAAAAGCGTACATAAGCCCTCCTGTATTTCAGTTTGTGAGAGAATCGCTTCCAGCTGTGGGGTAAATTCGTATAAACCCTGTGATCTGGTTTGAATCGTGAGCATCTTGTGCATTCTATATTATCATCTCCTTTCTTGATGCCAGCCTTTAGCAGGGTTAACTTTCATAAAATCTTTACCCAGGTCTGAAGTATTAACTCATACCATGGGAATATATAATTTCAATATTATCAAGAAGTTATGCAATATGCTATACTTAAAAGCAACCGTCAGTAAATTTATCAGAACCAGCATGCCCTATCGGATGGAAGTAACTTTTGAAGGTGATTACGTTCTTGTGATTTCAGAAGGTGAAAAAACCCTTGAGAATATCACCAACCTCTGGAAAGAAATTGCACGTCTATGTCATGAAGTGCAATGTTTTAAAGTGTTAGGTATTGGAAAATCAGATAACCCCCTGAGCGTCAATGAATCTTTTGATCATACTGATTCCCTTAAAAAAATCGGAATAACTAACAAATTCAAAGTCGCCTGGACCGATACCAACCCCGAGGCCTATGCCACGCTTAATTTGCTTGAAGCTGTCTTCAGACGTCAGGGAATAGCCAATGGAAGAATATTTGCAGATGTGCATGAAGCAAAAAAATGGCTATTAGACGATTAAATCATCAACACCCATTCTCATTCAACATACTGTTCTAAGGGTATTTACTATTTTCCTGTTTAAAGCATGAATTTGGCTTTTTCGACAATATTTACTTTTCTATTACAACATTGCTAAAATAACTCCCCAGACGGATCCTGATTTTCGGAATTAAATTATGCACAAACAGGAAGTTACTTTTGAAGGTCAATATGTTTTTGTCAGCTCTGAAGGCGATAAAAACATGACTAATGCAAAATTACTCTGGACGGAAATTGCCAGAGTGTGTAATGAATCCCACTGTTTCAAAGTACTTGGGGTCTCTCATTCAGAAAATCCTTTCTCAATTACTGAATCTTTTCAGTTTGCAGAACTTTTTAAAGCGCTTGGTATCACCAATACTTTCAAAGTCGCCTGGGTAGAAACTAACCCCAAAGCGCAAAATACCCTTAACCTCGTTGAAAACGTCCTTCATCGAAGAGGATTAATTGAAGGTCGAATGTTTCGAGATATCAATCAGGCTAAAATCTGGCTATTAAAGAGCTAAGTCAGGAAAGGCCATGTAAGCAGGCTCTCTTTTTTCTTGCTCTACCCTTCTGTTCTGGCTCTACAACGGGTTCACAGAAGGATGTTTCTTTATCCAGGATTGTATTCCAGCTGGAATTTGGCTAATATTAGCAACAGTTAAAGACTATTATTTTCATTATGCTGCGAACCGACTACAAACCTCAGTCCATCCGACAATCTGGCCAGTTACTTCAGAGACATTCGTCACGGGGTTTTCGTTGGGCATTTACCGGCACAATTATCGGTATCCTGCTGGTTATTCTCTCATTCAATTCAGGCTCTTTAGCCGATTCCCATGCCTCACAGCTATCAACTGAAAAAAATAAAATATCAGCAGAACCTGCTCAACAACAATTATCTGCTGATAAAGCTAAAGCCTCCATTAAAAAACTTCCAAGAATGAATATTGAACTGCCACCAGATACCGATGGCAGACTATCTCAGGATCAAACAGATATTGCTGATGAATACGAGAATGCTTTCCCCAGACGAGCTTTACCACTTAGCATTGAAACGAGTTTGTATGATGAATCAGCAGATGATGAAAACCCCAATACTTTAACCGCAGTTACTGTACAGGCTGGAGATAGCCTTGCCAGAATTTTCCAGAAACAGTCAATTCCTGCACGAGATTTACAAAATATAATGAGTCTCGGAAAACCGGTTAAGGCGCTCACTAAAATGATGCCAGGAACTGTAATTGAATTTGTCAGGGACCGACAGAATACGTTAATACAAATTCGCTATCCTCTGGATGAAACTGACACCTTAATTATTGATAAAAAAGCCAGTGGCTATCATAGTAAAATCGATCAGGTCAAAGTAGAAACCGAGCTCGTCAGTGTTAATGGCGTTATTAATGACTCCTTATTTCTTTCTGGAAAGGCTGCCGGGCTTTCTGATAATTTAATTATGCAACTTGCCGGTATTTTTGGCTGGGATATTGATTTTGTTCTTGATATCAGAAAAGGGGACCGATTTACCGTAGTGTATGAAAAACGGTATGCTGCAGGAGAATTTCTCGGTAATGGTGCCATTGTTGCCGCCGAATTTGTTAATCAGGGTAAAAGTTTTCGAGCGGTACAATTTGTAGATGATAAAGGAAATCGAAATTATTTTACCCCTGAAGGTTATAGTATGCGCAAAGCATTTCTGCGCGCACCACTTAATTTTTTATACGTGAGTTCCGGGTTTAAAAGAAAGCGTTTTCACCCAATTTTAAAACGAGTAAAAGCACACCGTGGTATTGACTACCGCGCTCCGAAAGGCACACCGGTTTATGCCGCTGGAGATGGTAAGGTTATCCGTTCCGGTTACAATAAATACAATGGTAATTATGTATTTATTAAACACGGTGAAAAATACGTCACTAAATATCTGCATTTTTCCAGGCGTAAAGTGAGAACTGGTCAGCGGGTTAAACAGGGACAAACCATTGGTTATGTAGGCATGACGGGCCTGGCAGAAGCTCCTCATTTACACTATGAATTTCTGGTCAATGGTGTACATAGAAACCCGAGGACGGTGAAATTACCCCAGGCGAGACCTATTGATAAAAAGCATAGGACTCTGTTTACAGCATCCACTCGAAGTTTAATTGCACGGTTAGATCTGGAAGATAGAATTTATCTGGCGCAACTTGATCGAATTAACCGCCAACAGGCCGCACTCTCTAATTCTGAAATTTCTCCAAAATCTGCACCTCAATAGCATCTATGAGCACTCATGCTAAGACACTCTATATTGGCATGATGTCAGGAACAAGCCTCGATGGTATTGATATAGCACTGGTTACATTTAAAGATAAGTTAAGCGTATTAGCACAAACTTTTCTCCCTTTTTCCATTGAACTTAAACAGCAGATCAAACTTCTGACAACACCCGGCGAGAACGAAGTAGAGCGCATTGCCGAAACTGAATATTTGCTCACGCAATGTTATGCTACAGCCGTAAAAACTCTGTTGGAAAAAAATACCATATCAGCAAAAGATGTCTGCGCCATTGGCGCTCATGGTCAAACCATCAGGCACATCCCACCCTCCTCCAACCACCAGGGTTATACACTGCAACTACTTAATCCATCTCTCCTCGCTGCTTTAACTGGAATTGATGTGGTTTCAAATTTTCGCCAAAAAGATATTGCCCTCGGCGGTCAGGGCGCACCACTGGTTCCAGCGTTTCATCAATATATCTTTACTGAATTAGATAATAATGGCATAAAAACTATTGAGCCTCAAAAGCCTGTCGCCATAATAAATATTGGCGGTATTTCGAATATCAGTTGGCTCAACACCAGCAGCTCTCAAGGTTATGATCTGGGACCGGGTAATACCTTGCTGGACAACTGGTATCAAAAGCATCAACAGGGCTCTTATGATAAAGAAGGAAACTGGGGAAAATCAGGTACTTTAAATGAGTGTCTTCTAAAAGAGTTATTGCAGGATAAGTATTTTCAACTGACTCCTCCTAAAAGTACCGGACCAGAATACTTTAACCTGAAATGGCTACAAGCCTGTTTGCGAACCAATACTGATATCTTACCGGAAGATATTCAGGCTACATTAACGGAGTTAACAGCCTTAATAATAACCAATGCTGTGAACTCGGTTAGCCCGCAAGCCGAAGTTTATATTTGTGGTGGTGGTCAGCATAATAAATTTCTTTTAAACAGAATAAATACTCATCTACTTCACCCTTTAAAATTAACTCAGGAACTGGGTATTGATGGTGATTATATGGAAGCAGCGGCCTTTGCCTGGCTAGCTATGAGCCGGGTTAGAAAACATCCCGTAGAGTTAAAACAGATCACCGGAGCAAGCAAAAATGCTATTTTAGGTGGGTTGTTTCTGGCAGGTTAATAAGCTCCGGCTTTTTACCACGGATTCATCCAGCTCTTTCATCCATAAGAACTTTAGCTTTTAAAATGGCATCATGTCGATTGCTCACCAGTTTATGTTTACCCAGAAAACTCATTACTTCCAGTCGCTTTAACATTTTGTTCACTTTTTTATTCTCACTGATTAACAGCACAATACGCCCGGCTTCACGATTGCTTCGAATAATTTCTTCAATTGCCAAAGACATGCTGGTGTCAATAAAAGTCACCTGTAACATATCCAGTATTAATACACTAAAATCCTGTGTCACAGATATTTTTTTAGAAAGATCTTTCGCCGCACCAAAACTAAACGGTCCCTTTAATGCGTAGATCATGACCTTACCCAGACTATCACCTAATAACTGTTGCTCTTTTTCAGAGAGATGTGTACCAAGCGTATTACCCGCTACGGGTTCAACGGCATCAAGCTGCTGGTGAGTTAACCGATTAACGGTATAAAGACTGGCTATAATAATACCTACGCCCACTGCAGTAATCAGATCCACAAACACCGTTAAAATAATGACCGTCACGGTAATTGAAATACTGGACTTCGGTGCATGACTTAAACGCCTTAAAAAATCCCAGTCAATAATATCGACACCAACTTTTAATAAAATAGTAGCTAATACCACCTGGGGGACCAGACTCACCAGAGAGGCACCAATACTGACTATAATAATCATGGTTAGTGAGTGAATCACGCCCGACAGACGAGTGGTACCACCTGCTCGAACATTGACCACGGTTCTCATGGTAGCACCAGCACCAGGAATACCACCAAACAATCCCGCAAAAACATTACCAATGCCCTGACCAATCAGTTCCTTATTAGATTGATGTTCGGTATGAGTCATGCTATCTGCAACCAGCGATGTGAGCAACGAGTCGATAGTACCCAGCACCCCGAGCACAGCACCAAACTTTAACATATCGGCTAACACTTCCAGTTTGAACACCGGCAAATGTATTTCCGGGAACCCTCTCGGTATATCCCCCAGACGTAGCATGGCATCATGGCTAAAAAATAACACCGAAATAACTGTACCAATAATCAAAATAAATAATGGCGAAGGTACATATTTATTTAATCTGGAAGGCCAGATAAAAATTAACACTAAAAGCGGTAAACCAAGATAGAGTGTACTGTAGTTGATACTGGAAAAAATAACCGGTAAATTCTGAATAACGGAAAGCGGACTATGGCTTGAAAAAGTACTACCAATAAAGGGGACAATCTGCAGCAAAATAATAATTAAACCAATACCGGTCATAAAGCCCGATATCACCGTATAGGGTACCAGGTTAATAAATCGTCCTAACTTAAAATAACCTAATACTATCTGAAACACTCCACCCAGCATAACGGTGGTAAAAGCCAGTGCTAAACCCGTTTCCGGGTATTTGGCTAAAAAGAAAGTAACGATGCTCGCCATCACTACTGTCATTGGCCCGGTGGGTCCAGAAATTTGAGTTGGTGTCCCGCCAAAAATTGCGGCAAACAAACCCAGCACAATTGCACCGTATAA
>DRNA01000455.1 GCA_011322365.1 Aeromonadales bacterium
TCACAGGCCATATGGATATGATTATGCATCACCACATAAGCCGGTATATCAATCCCAAACAGGGAAGAGAGTATGCGAATACGGTTTTCTATCCAGGCTCGTCTATGCTCATAATCTTTACCTGACGTTTTATCGAAACCACACAGAAAAGCCCGTCTGACGCAGCGTGTAGTAATGTGGTAATAGGGGGTATCTTCTATTGAGATTTGTTCTGAACGAGGTCTCGCCATCACCATAAGTCCTTTTACGATTGAGATAGCCTCAGATTACTGATATTGTTAGATTCTGTCAATGGGAAAGTGTCTGTCCCTTTTTGTCGTCTGCTTTTTTACTGCCAGTGATTTGCGACGTTATGTGTAAAAAGAAATGAGCGAAGAGAAATACGAAAAAATTGTACTCTGTCTTGAGGAAGGCGAAGACGTCTATGTTGAAACACCTTGGGTTGTCGATCTAGGTGAAGGACGTTACCGAATGGAGAACTGCCCATTCTATTTTTATGGCGTAGCCGCGGGTGATATCGTTGGTGCCGAGTATTCCGAGGAAGAAGAGCGCTTAGTTTTTACTAAGGTGTTGGAGAAGTCTGGAAGTAAACTGGTACGAGTAGTCTTCGAAAATCTGGCAGACGAAGAAGGTCCAGAAAAAAAGCATTTGGAAAAATTGGTAGAAATGGGCTGCAGTTATGAAGGGGCAAATCCAAAGTATATTTGCATAGATATCCCGAAGGATGTAGACCTTTTTAAGGTATGTAACTATCTCACTGAAAACAACATCCAGTGGGAACATGCAGCCCCTAGTTATTCAGAGCTCTATCCAGATGAAGAGTAAACACATAATAAATAAGGATAGGTCGCGCGATAGCCACGACTTAATCCCGTGTTGGACAAGCCCGGTGTGACTCTTTATAGGAAATAACTTTTAGAGAATTGAGGTGGGTTTGTTTTTTTATTTCCCCGCTATTTTTTCAGGGCGAGCGCATCTTCATTAGCATAATGGATATGATGCTAATTTCAATTATTGCGCTCAAAAATGCATCATAAAAATTTAATCGGCCTCCTTTTTTAAATGAATTTAGGGTGGGTTAAAGCACTCAGTTATTATGTGGTATTGCGGACTAACTTTTTGAGTCGTTTAATAAACAGGATGAAGTCCATTGGTTTACGGCAACAGGGATACCGATATTCTTTCTTTGTTTTAAGCGCTAAATTGACTAAAATAGACGGGGCAGGCAAACGAAAATTGCCCTGTTTGCTGTAGGATTAAGAGGATTATACGGTGATATTTAACTGGCAAGGATGGTCAAGTTCTTCTGACCCCCTTGGTTCTTCCTTCGTCATATTAACTGCTTGATAAAACGGCTGTTATAGCGTATTTTGGTGAAAATTAATTATAGCATATCTCGTCAGGCGATATATCGCCTGTGGCGATAAAGACAGCTGTTATAAGCACAGAAGCATTGAGAAAATATTAAGCATCTGAGGATAAAAAATGGATATATCATTTTCCGAAGCCAAAGGAATGTTTGGGACAGTCATTGATTTAATTAAAAAGGGTTCTCAAATGGAGGCCCAAGCACAAATCCAAAAACTTCAGGAACAGTATCTTGGGCTTCATGCTGAGAACTTAGAGCTCCGACAAGAGTTGCTTGAAATAAAAGGTGTACTTCAGGAACAAACTCAAATGATCTTTGATGAGCCGTTCTTTTACATCGAGGATGAGGGGAATCGAGATGGGCCATATTGCCCTAGATGCTGGCAAGGTGAAAAAAAGAAGTGTCGTGTTATCCAAACACCGGATAGCTATAATGGAACTCATCGGTGTCAAGTCTGTGATGAGTGTTTTGGTGAAGGAAAACCAATGCCAGAAATAAAGTTTGAAGGTTACTAATTTTTCGCACGGTAATGGAGCTTAAAGTGCTTATAACAGAACGGCCAACTGGACAGTTTTCTGCAGTGGCCTCTTGTATATGGCTTCGCCATTTATTGCACAAAAGCCCATCGTTCCAAACCGCCAGTTACATCAGCGTTAGGCTCTCAATAATAATGTGACATTTATGGAAAAATCACAAATTCAGCAATTTTTAAATTGTGTAAAACAAGATTCAAATATAATACAGGAAGAGTTTACGTCACTTCTAAAGTTATTTGAGCTTCGAACATATAAGAACAAAGATCATATTATTGACCCAACTGAAGAAAAAAGTAATGTGTTTTTTATTTTATCGGGATTAATTCGATATTATTATTTAGCAGAAGATGGGAAAGAGTGGAATAAAGCTTTTATAGCAGAAGACATGATGTGCACATCATTTTCAAAAGATTTTCTTGGACTTGTGTCACCATATGGCATACAAGCGATTGAAAAAACCACTATTTTAATTGCTAATTTTTCAGAATTTGAGATGTTATACGAGAAAAGTCCAAGGATTGAGAGGCTGGGACGAAAATTGATTGAACGGATTTTAATTAGTAAAATGAAACGAGAAAGGAGCTTTTTACAAAATAGTGCAAAAATGCGTTACACGGATTTTGCCAAAGAGAACCCTAGACTATTTCAGCGTATTCCACAATATCATTTAGCTTCATATCTAGGAATTACAGAGGCTTCTCTGTCTCGAATTTCTAATGAACTTTATTAGCTAATTTCTATTTCTTACCAATTGATAAGGAATAGAACAATTTTCAATTCTATCATGGCACCTCCAATTTACTATATTGCTAGGGGTTTTATGTTTGTTCTAAGTTCCATGATAGCGAAAAAACTTAATTATCTGTTTATTCCTATATTAATGTTTTCAGTCGCTAATACTTCTCTAGCCACAGAGGATGAGAAAATGAAAATATTAGAAAAAAATAGAAATACAGTTACTCGATATTTTGAGGAAGTGTGGAATCAAGGAAAACTAGATGTTTTAGATGAGATTCTTTCGCCAGAGTATATAAATCACAGTCCTGGTTTTGAAAACCCGAAACCGGGGTCCGAAGGATTAAAACCTATTGTTTCAGCGATACGTAACGGATTTCCAGATTTAAAATACATTATAGAAAAACTAATTGTAACGGATGATTATGTTGCTGTTTACGTTACAATGACTGGTACTCATACAGGTGTTTTCTTTGGCATAGAGCCAACAGGTAGGAAAATAGAAGTTCATCAAATGCAGTTTGAGCGCATTGTTGATGGAAAAATGATTGAGCACTGGCGAGTTACTGATGACCTTAGTATGATGAGACAGCTAGACCAAATTAAATAAGCCTGACAAATACGGATAGGTCGCGCGCAGCCGCGACTTAGTCCAGTGTTGGATAAGCCCAGTGTAACTCTTTATAGGACAACATTTTATATTATTTCATTAATCAGTTGCACTTCCCCTACTTTTAAACGGGTCAACAAGAAATACACCTTGTTGCATCCAGCAATTTTCAAGGTGGTATAGCCCAAATTGCGAACCAAGGAGGTGGCCCTCTTGCATTGCTCAGATTATCGCTTCACTCCAACTGGTGAAATACGGCATTATAAGCCATTCTAACTTGCGAACAATAGTAAACTGGTTTACTATAACTCTTTTAATTTTATCAATAGGGGTAATCATGTGGAGCAAAAGTTACAGTAAGAGAGTCAAAGGTATAAACGCTGGACAGATCTGGAAAGTATGGACTGATATCAATCAATGGCAGAAATGGCAGGATGATATAGAATATGCCAAATTAGATGGTGAGTTCCAAAAGGGTAGTATCTTCCTCTTTAAGCCAAAAGGTGGGCCAAAAATTAAAATTGAACTTACAGAGGTCAAAGAAAATTCAATCTTTGTTGACCTAACAAGATTTCCATTAGCCAAAATGTATGACTCGCACAAAATCATTGATCATGGTGATGAGCTAGAGATTAAAACAACCATACGAATTGAAGGGCCATTGTCTTTTTTATGGAGAAAAATTGTTGCAGAGGATGTGGCAAACGGAATGGAGGAGCAAACAGAAAAGTTGATTGAAAGGGTAAGAAATGAGTAAGTCTTCTCCGTTTAAACACGAAAAAGCGGATGACAGTGCTGGGTTTTTGCTTTGGAAGATTACCGCCTTATGGCGGAATAGGCTTGAAGAGGTGTTAAGAAATTTTGGTATCACGCAAACTCAGTATGCCATTCTGGCTTCATTAAAATGGTTCGAAGTAAAAAAAGAGCCAACAACGCAATCTCATCTATCCGAACATACGAAAATAGAAAAGATGACGATTTCAAAAGCTATTCGCCAGCTTGAAAAAAAAGATTTGGTTATTCGAAAGCCTTCGACTCTCGATAACCGTGCAACAAATGTATGTTTGAGTAGTCAAGGAAAGAATTTGATAAATAGAGCTATAATTGCAATAGAGAATGCCGATGAAGAGTTTTTCTCCTGTCTAAATGATAAACAACTAGAACTTTACAAATCTCTTACTTCAACAGTGATAATGAACAATGGCTTATAACAATCACAGAATCAGGGGGATTCAGTAAAATAACTGCGGCAGGTATTCACAATAAAATATGGAGGCGTTATGAAGTATATTATTATTGTATGCTTTTTTATATCTACTAATGCAATGGCAACAACATGGGGTCGTTCTGAAGTTGATGATCCCATTAATGCGAGTGCAAAATGCTCGGTAAGCCAGCCAAGAAGTTCTGGCAGTTATATTTATCAATGGCCATCAAAGTATGACCAGGTATTCTGGCCATTAACAACTATAAACGGAATTTGGTATTGTGAAAAATCAGGGTTTATTGCTCTTATAGGTGATTTTAAAGGCTTAACAGATTTAGAGAAAGATAAGATTCAGAAGTATCTCATGCAGAATAATTCCAGGCTTGAAACTATTGAGTCCAGGTTAGTACGACTGGAAGCTATCTATTCCCTTCGAAAGAGTACACCGGAATTCAGCAATCGATTAAAAAGAATTTTAGCTTATTTGTATGAACAAAATGGTAATATTAAATTAGCAAATCATTACAGAGAACTTGCTTTAAAAGAGATTGAACTAGCCCTTCATGGAAAACTGAAAGAAAACAAACGATTAGAATATTTGTATCTTGCTGCTAATTACCATCGCCAATTTGGTCACCAAAAAGAAAGTGATTCCTTTTTGTTAAAAGTTGAAGATGCTATTAAAGAGAGTAGTGACGATGAATTAAAAGGATATAAGGACTATCTAACTGAGCTTATCAAAGATACTAAATATATTGTAAAAGGTGGCGTACTAAAACCAAGTTTACCGAAAGACGATACATAACACATATGATCGATTCTCGAGCCTGCCCCAATCACACCACAAGGGCATTTCAATGGTAAATGTTAATACTGTAGATAAAGCAAAAAAACAGCCATCGTCTAATTTTGTAATCAAACAAAATGTCGTTTTAACATAGTCTCGACGGGAAAGCGTGTTAATTTTTAGTAACAGCTTTTCATCCCAATGCTGAAGTTGAAATAATTCTGTTAAGTACGTCTGTGTTTAATTTAGGTTCTCAATATGTCAGTATGATGATACTTAAATTACCGTTTGATAGTGGTAATAGTAGAAACGACCTTAATTTTGTACTATAAGTATCAATTCGTGACGCTATCAATTAATAGAAGCGCCTTTCCATAAATCATAATCGAGAGATTTCTATTTTGCCTATTCAACGAATTATCCTGATCAGTATAGTTATTTTATTACATACTACCCCCTTATTTGCTGAACAGGAATTTATCGGCGGTATTGGTAAGGGCATGGATAATACTCTGATTCAAAGTAAGTCCATTTCCAGTGCGGGTCAGTATGAAGTCTCCTGGGCCTATAATCTGGATAAGTCGTTTAGCAACGATTATGGTTACTGGCAGTGGTGGCTCCAGGCAGGGTATGTGCATTTAAAGGGACAGCATAATGGTGAAAAAAACACCTTATCAATTGTTGAGTTAAAACCTATATTACGACTTTACCCATCAGGGGAAAATGGCAAATTATTTTTTGAAGGGGGACTTGGGGCCTCGAAGTTTTCTCGTAAACAATTTGAACAGATAACCGTGCAGATAAAAGGTAATTTTGCAGTACATTTTGCTGCAGGCTATCGTATCAATGATTTGTTGAGAGTATCGTTACGTTATTCACACTTTTCCAATGGTTATACTCATACGCCTAATCCTGGACTGGATACGATGTCACTAAATCTGCATTTGGTATGGAATTGACCGGTCACTGTAACTGGGGGAATTAGTTTTTTGTTTCTTTAAGTTTCCTTAAGTTTATTTAACCATGCAGTGATTGTTCGAGAAAGAATTAATTCTAAATGACTAAAGTTTAAATCAGCGGTTGGATAGATGATCTGTCGGTAGTTAATATCGCTGGACCTGGCAACATTCTTTCGATGTTTTAGTACTTCCAGGGGCAGCTGATTAATTTTATTTCCAGCTATTTCTAAAATGGGTAAAGTTAATTTACTGAATAAGTTGGCCAGCCTCTGCTCTTTTATGTCAATTAGATTTAATAAAATAACTCCGTGAATATTATCGAGAATGCTCTTGTTAAACAATTGAAAATTATTGCCATGTAATAGTACAAAAATAGAGGTTTTATCTTTTGTTGGAACTTGTTTAATTGCCTGTTGCAGGATTTCAATTTTTAATTTTGCATAAGCCTCCTGTCGTTTAGCTTTATCTTTTTGTGCTGTTTTTATAGTAGCGTTTGTTTGTTGATGTGGCATGGCAATGATCCATGATGACCATCCCGTTTGTGGTGCTGTTAATGAGAGTTTATCCAGGGTTGCAGATTGA
This sequence comes from Aeromonadales bacterium, assembly GCA_011322365.1. GTDB lineage: Bacteria > Pseudomonadota > Gammaproteobacteria > Enterobacterales > DRNA01. Next base: position 6,786 of record DRNA01000455.1, read on the forward strand.
GTGATGCCCAGGTGGTCATCTGGAACAATGATTAAGATCCCTTTCCTTTTGCCTGTTTCATCCTGATGATAGAGACTTAGCCATTTCCCAATAGAAGTGTCCAGCCAGATAACTTCATGTTGTTTTATTTCAGTTGCCAGTATTTGTTGTCGTTTTAATTGAATAGAATAGGGTTTGTCTTTTTTGGTATCGGGTGATTGAGTATTTGAATTATTGTTCGCCGGGGTTGGTGTTGTCGGTGCTGTTTGCTGTGCCCAGGCTGTTGCAGGTAAAAGATAACCGACTCCGATTGCCACACCAAAAAGCCAGCTGAAAGTTAATTTTTTTATGCAGTTAATTTTGTAGAACAACATAGTCTCCCATTACCCTGACACAAGTTTTATCATTAGAAAGGATGCTGACTTTTAATGACACACCGATTTTATTTTTATTACTTAACTGGTGGTGAAATAATGTCACTTTTTCAGTGTTGTAAAAGCCGCTTTGCAGATAAATATCACCATTAACAGGTAAGCGATATTGGATAGAGGCTTTTTTCAGTACCAGAGAACATTGGCTATGATCAATATTATCGGCCAATTGTAGTAAATGTTGAATATAAGCCCATCCAGTAGCCACTGCGAGAGCGTATAAACTCCCAGCAAAACCAGTTTGATGGATATTCCTGTTGGGTGACAATGGTGCAGAGGCATTAATCTGCAACCTGTTCAGGGTGTCAATTTCCAGCTGCATAAATTGGCATAAAGGGATCTCATTATGCAGCAGTTGAGTCATTTGGCTCGCGTTCATAGAAGATTGGGTATATATTTTATCATTGGGGTTATCCTAACAGTAAACGGGATACAGCTGAAAAGAAATAATGCAGGTAAAACCAGAAAATGAATATTCTAGCAAAACTGGACCTACTCATTGTTCAGATGAAAATCTTCTGGCACGATGCCAAAGCTAACTGTGAACAGATAGAAACTCGTCTGGCAGATAAGATAACGCCGGGCATGATCGTCATTCTTCCCGAGATGTTTAATAGCGGATTTTCCATGCAACCCGACAAAGTGGCCGAATCCATGCGGGGTGATACCTTGAGCTGGATGCAAAAGATGGCGCGGCAGCACCAATGTGTAATGTTAGGCTCTTTGGCTATCAGGGAAGGAAAGAACTGTTATAACCGCATGATCTGGATGCCAGCTGAAGGCGAGATGGTCTATTATGATAAAAAGCATCTTTTTCGTCTGGCTGGCGAACATGAGCGTTATGCAGAGGGTGAACAACGAGTTATTGTCAATTATCAGGGCTGGCGTATTTTGTTGCAGGTGTGTTATGACCTTCGTTTCCCAGTCTGGTGCCGGCAGCAGCAGATGGATTACGATGCCATGATTCTGGTCGCTAATTGGCCGGATACGCGTGCTCAGGCCTGGAATGCATTAATTAGAGCCAGGGCTATCGAAAACCAGTGTTATGTTGCTGCGGTAAATCGTGTAGGTGCAGATGCTCGTGATCTGGTGTATGCAGGGGATAGTCAGGTAGTCGACTTTCTGGGTGATTTTCTCTGTCATCTGGAAGATAAAGAGCGGGTAAAACGGGTCTCTCTGGATTACTCTGCGTTACAGAAAAGTCGAAATGAACTGCCATTTTATCAGGATGCAGACAAGTTTGAACTGATTTGAAAAAAGCTTTTTAAAATGGATTCATGTGGAAAATTAGCAAATACTGATATAAATGATAATCATTATCATAAATTGTTGCTGTTTTAGCTCTTTTGCGACTGGTTTTTTCTTTGACCCTCAAGTACAATCATCCCCAAATTTGCTGTGACAATTGGTCGCATTATTTTTGACAAGATTGATAAAATAGATGGATCTTCCCTTATACTTCACTATATTAGAGAAGTAAAACGCAATATAAATTGACTTATATCAACTATAGAAAATAACAGTTGAAAGAGTTTCACAGTATTAATAATCAAGAACTGAGCTTGTTTTACATTACTTTTTTGTATTTTAGGGGTTATCAATAAAAGTAATGTAAGGTTACAGGCTAAAAATTATAAATCTAATTATTTTCTATTAACTGGAGAGAATGGGGATGGCTTTAGGCAAAAACCTGAAAGTGGCTTTAGCGACAACGATGTCGTTTATAGTAAGTCAAAATGCCTTCGCGGAACTCAACTTTAACCTGCGCGAAGGCGCAACTCGAGTGAGTCACGAAGTTTACGACCTTCATATGTTGGTTTTCTGGATTTGTACCATTATTGGTGTGCTTGTTTTTGGTGTGATGTTTTACTCCATGTGGGCTCACCGACAGAGTAAACATCCAGAACCTGCAAAATTTCACCACTCAACAGTTGTGGAATTAATCTGGACTACAATACCATTTATTATTCTGATTGGTCTGGCTATCCCGGCTACCAAAACTCTGATTGACATTGAAGACAATAGCAAAGCCGATGTGAATGTGCTCATTACAGGTTCCCAGTGGAAATGGAATTATAAATACATGGATGGCGATGCTAAAGGAATTGAGTTTTACAGTAATTTATCCACGCCAAAAGCTCAATATGAAGGTGTGGTTGATGCTTCTGGTAATAAAACCTTTGAAGAAAAAGGGGAGCATTATTTACTGGAAGTGGATAAACCTCTGGTTATTCCAGCGGGTAAAAAAGTACGCTTTCTGGTTACTGCCAAAGATGTATTACATTCCTGGTTTGTGCCGGATTTTGCCGTGAAACAGGATGCGGTCCCAGGTTTTATCAATGAAGCCTGGACTAAAGTAGATGAGCCTGGTATTTACCGAGGACAGTGTGCTGAACTTTGTGGTAAAGATCATGGCTTTATGCCCATAGTAGTAGAAGTGAAATCCCCTGAAGATTATGCCAAATGGGTTGCAATGCAAAAAGCGGATGTTGCTAAAGCTGCTGCGGCTGCTGAAGCCGCCGCTGCTCAGAGCTGGAGCATGGAAAAATTAATGGCAAAGGGTGAGGAAGTTTTCAATACTAAATGTGCTAGCTGTCACGGAGCTAAGGGTGAAGGTATTGCCATTTTCCCTGCTCTTGATGGCAGTAAAATTGCGACAGGTCCAGTGGACGACCATATTAAAATTGTGGTCCATGGCGGTCAAAAAGGCATGCCTGCCTGGAAAGGTCAATTAACTGATGCTGAAATTGCCGCAGTTATTACCTTCGAAAGAAACTCCTGGTCAAATAAGACCGGGGATATTGTTCAACCTGCTGATATAGCTAACAAATAGGAGCGTGATCATGGGTTCTATTACAAACACAGATACACTTCACGATAACCACGATCATAAACCTAAAGGTATAACTCGTTGGTTGTTTACTACTAACCATAAAGATATTGGTACGATGTACCTGATCTTCTCACTTATCATGTTTTTCATCGGTGGTGCCATGGCAATGGTGATCCGGGCCGAGTTATTTCAGCCAGGATTGCAATTAGTTGACCCAGCATTTTTCAATCAGATGACCACTATGCATGGTCTGATTATGGTATTTGGAGCGGTGATGCCCTCCATGGTCGGTTTTGCCAACTGGATGATCCCGTTAATGATTGGGGCTCCTGATATGGCGCTTCCCAGAATGAATAACTGGTCTTTCTGGTTATTGCCAGCGGCATTTACCATTATGATGATTACTCCATTCATGGATGGTGGTGGTCCAGCTTTCGGTTGGACATTCTACGCGCCACTGTCCACAACATTTGCACCTAAAAGTACTGACTTTTTCATTTTTGCGGTACACATTATGGGTATCTCATCCATTATGGGTGCCATTAACGTTATTGTTACCATTATGAATATGCGTGCCCCTGGCATGACTTATATGAAAATGCCGCTGTTTGTCTGGACCTGGTTCATTACGGCTTTTCTGTTAATTGCAGTAATGCCCGTTCTGGCCTCTGCAGTGACTATGATGTTGACGGATCGTAATTTCGGCACCAGCTTTTTTGAAGCTTCAGGGGGTGGTGATCCAGTGATGTTCCAGCATATATTCTGGTTCTTTGGTCATCCTGAAGTCTATATCATGATTCTTCCGGCTTTTGGGGTAGTTTCAACAATTATTCCGACATTCTCTCGTAAAAAGTTATTCGGTTATTCATCCATGGTGTACGCAACAGCTTCTATCGCTTTGTTATCATTTATTGTCTGGGCTCACCACATGTTTACCACCGGTATGCCAATCAGGGGCGAATTGTTCTTCATGTATGCCACTATGCTCATTGCCGTACCAACCGGAGTAAAAATCTTTAACTGGGTAGCTACCATGTGGCGAGGTTCTTTAACGTTTGAAACCCCAATGCTATTTGCTATTGCCTTTGTGATTTTGTTTACCATAGGTGGTTTGTCCGGCGTGATGATGGCGATGGCACCACTGGATATGCAATACCACGATACCTATTTCATTGTGGCGCACTTCCATTATGTATTGTTCCCCGGAGCGATTTTTGGTGGTTTTGCTGCGGTTTATTACTGGTTACCTAAATGGGTCGGTAAAATGTATAACGAAAGACTGGGTAAAATACATTTCTGGTTATCCATGATTTTTGTCAATCTGACTTTCTTCCCCATGCATTTTTCCGGTCTTGCGGGAATGCCCAGACGTATTCCAGATTATTCACCACAATTTGCTGATTTTAATATGTGGTCGAGTATTGGTGCCTTTGGTTTAGGTCTTACTCAGTTACTGTTTGTTTACATTTTAATCAAAACAGTGAAAAGTGGAAAACCTGCTCCACAAAAACCATGGGATGGAGCAGAAGGACTGGAGTGGACGCTTCCTTCACCAGTGCCTTATCATACTTTTGAAACACCCCCCAAAATCGATTAAGAGTTGATTTAAAATGAGTGAACAACTAAGGGCAAAAAATAAAAAAACGCTTTCCCGATTACTGCTTGTGGTAGTCGGGATGGTGGGCTTTGCTTTTGCCCTGGTTCCACTCTACAACGTATTTTGCAGTATCACAGGCATTAATGGTAAAACAGCGGGCAAAACAACGGCTTCAGTTAATATGCAACAGGATTCCAGCCGAACAATTCGACTGGAATTTCTGGCAATGGAAAATACCGAGATTAAAGCAACATTTCACCCAAGAAAGTCCGGCCTGGATATAAATCCGGGAAAAATTTATAGCACAGATTTTTATGTAAAAAATAACACAGATAAAGCGATTGTACTGCAGGCTATTCCTAGTATATCTCCTGGTCAGGTGGCTCTTTATTTACATAAAACCGAGTGTTTTTGTTTTAACCAGCAACCACTGAAACCCGGTGAAGAAAAATGGATGCCTTTACGTTTTTTTCTGGATACTGAATTTCCGGAAGATATAAAAGAATTAACCTTACAGTACACGTTGTTTGATGTTACACCAACAACAGCAATGAGTACGGTAACTGGAAAATAATTGGGAGTATTTCCCTTTGGAGATTAAAATGGCAGATGCACAAACATATTATGTCCCCGCACAAAGTAAATGGCCTGCAGTAGGCGCAGTAGCCTTATTTTGTATTGCTTTTGGCGCAGCCACCATGATACATGGTGATGGCGCCTGGTTATTTATTGTTGGTCTGACAATATTGACCTATTTTCTATTTGGCTGGTTTCGGGATATGATCAATGAGTCAATGGGTGGAGTTTACAGCAACCAGGTGGGCAAATCGTATCGTATGGGTATGGTCTGGTTTATTGGTTCAGAAGTGATGTTCTTCGCGGCACTGTTTGGAGCCTTATTCTACGCGCGAGAGCTGGCCGTTCCCTGGTTAGGTGGCGCAGGTAATAATGCCATGACTCATGCTATATTATATCCAGATTTTATACCTTCCTGGCCATTGATGACCCCCCCTGAAGCTGGTGCATTTAAGCCTTTTCAAATTATAGAGCCCTGGGGACTTCCGCTGATCAATACCATTTTGTTGGTGACCAGTAGTTTTACTATTACCTGGGCACATCATGCTTTAAAAGCTGGCAATCGCAGGAATCTGATTATTGGCTTAATTTTAACATTGGGTTTAGGTTCTACTTTCCTTTTCTTCCAGGCCGAAGAATATATGGAAGCTTATAATCACCTGGGCCTAACATTGGGTTCCGGTATTTATGGGTCTACCTTCTTCTTGTTAACTGGATTTCATGGCATGCATGTTACCCTGGGTTCCATTATGCTACTGGTCATGCTAATACGTTCCATCAAAGGTCACTTTACAGCTGAAAACCATTTTGCTTTTGAGGCAACGGCCTGGTATTGGCACTTTGTTGATGTGGTTTGGTTAGGCCTGTTTATATTTGTTTATATTTTCTAAAGGGTAAGTTGATAAAAATAAGCCGAGATAATTCTCGGCTTATTTTTTTTTAAAACGAATATTATGGTGTAAGGCCATGAGGCTGAATGGCACCAGTTTTAATGCCTATAATGATTAATACAATCAGTACCGCAGCGGCTACAACTCGAACCGTCAATGCATTGACCGTTCGCCTGGTTTTACCCTGATCCTTAACCAGGAAAATTAAACCGCGGAATAGACTGCCCA